>JBGUMY010000257.1:0-8356 GCA_045117095.1 Bacteroidaceae bacterium
CCACGTCAGTACCTGAAGCCAGCTCGTGACAACATGAAGAAGATGTACATCCACAAGATTGTGAATGTGCTCGGTTCTGACGGCAAGCTCGCACAGGCATAAATGCGACGTTATACATTTATATTCATAATCCTTTTGATGGCTTCTCTGTCTGGATTCTCTCAGACAGAGAAGCTTGATTCTATTTTGGGGTCTGTATCCTCTCAGACAGAGAAGCCTGATTCTATTTTTGGGTCTGCCTTTTCTCAGACAGAGAAGCCTGATTCTATTTTGGGGTCTGTTTCTGTTCAGACGGAGGAGGCAGATTCTATGTTGGGGTCTGCTTCTGTTCAGACAGAGGAGGCAGATTCCATCTTCTTGATGGAGATTGATTCGCTCATCACCCATTATGAGGAGATGGAGCGGCGGAAGAAGGTGGAGAATGTCATCAAGTCATTTAATGAACGGCGTCTGGAACATGAGATGAAGTTCAGCACAGATGGCTCGTTGCATCTGGTGCGTGGACTCCTCCTCTTGTGGACTGACCATAACTTCATGACTCGTGACGCTTATTTCGAGAAGAAGAGCAACACCTACAAATGGACTGACTATGCCGTTGGAGGCATTCCTTTGATTGCCAACTGGGCGTTGAAGGCTGCTGGTGTACAGAGCCGTTCGAAAATGGAACGTATGGTCTCTGCCAATGCGATGGCCTTGGGTATCTCTTTTGGAGCAGCAGAGTTGCTTAAACTGAGTGTGCGTGAGGGACGTCCCGATCAGAGCGATAAGAACTCCTTTCCCTCTGCCCATACCAGTTTCGCTTTTGTCTCAGCCACTGTGTTGAGTCGTGAATATGGCCACCTCTCTCCTTGGGTGACCATTGGCAGTTATACGACTGCGGCGAGTACGGAACTGCTTCGCATCAAGCACAACAAACATTGGATGAGTGACCTCTACATGGGGGCTGGCATCGGTGTGATGAGCACCAACCTTGCCTATTTCCTTACTGACAAGATTTTTGGAGCCGATGCCATCAACAAACCTGAATTGCGTAAACGGGATGTGGAGCGGCTCATCAAGTTCGGCGGTCGTCCTTCGGGCTTCACATTCGTGTCAGGCACTGAGATTGGAGACCGTACCATCCGATTTGACGATGCCCGCATCAAGTCAGGTGCCGCATTCTCTGCAGGAGCGGATCTATCGTGGTTCATATCACCCATGTTGGCAGCAGAGTTGATGACTCGTGTGGTGGATGTGCAGGCAAAGGTCTTCGACACCGACCATCCTTTCTCAGGTGGACATTTTGACCTTTACCATTTCGACCTCGGAGCCAAATTCTCCTATCCCTACGTCCTTGGCAAGCGATTTGCCACCCATGTTTTTGCAGGCATGCGCCTGATGGATGGTGATAAGCTTACTGACGGAACGAAAACTTATACCGTTCCTGACGAGACTCGCTTTGAATTTGGTGCAGGTCTCACCTACGAATGTCTTGATACCCAGAACTATGCATGGGGTTTCAACATCGACTATTTCCATACTTGCTCCCATTACATGAAGAACCGCTACAGCATCAGTTCTACATGGAAGATACTCTTCTGACATGATATTATTTAACTGAAAATAGAGAAGGCTATGCAACCGTTGGCTGAGAGATTACGTCCGCAGACACTGGATGAATACATCGGACAGAAACACCTTGTGGGTGAGGGGGCTGTGATACGTCGCATGATTGAGCAGAAGCGTATCGCTTCCTTCATTCTTTGGGGACCTCCAGGGGTAGGCAAGACAACCTTGGCTGGCATCATAGCCAAAACACTCGATGTCCCTTTCTTCACCCTGAGTGCCGTGACATCGGGTGTGAAAGACGTGCGTGATGTGATTGAGAAGGCGAAAGCATCGTCGTTCTTTGGCAATGTGCGGGGTGGGGTGTCGCCCATCTTGTTTATTGACGAAATCCATCGTTTTTCAAAGTCGCAGCAAGACAGCCTTTTGGGAGCTGTGGAGCAAGGTGTCGTGACGCTGATAGGTGCCACTACTGAGAATCCGTCGTTTGAGGTGATTCGTCCTTTGTTGAGCCGCTGTCAGGTATATGTGCTCAAGAGTCTTGAGAAAGAGGATCTGTTGGGTCTGCTTGACCATGCCTTGAAAACGGACGTGTTTCTGAAAGAACGCACAATTGATGTGCAGGAAACCACAGCCATGATGCGTTACAGTGGGGGAGATGCGCGAAAGTTCCTGAATATCCTTGAACTTGTCACGGAATCATCCTCGGTCATCAACGATGAGATTGTCACTCAAACGCTTCAGCAGAATCCGTTGGCATACGACAAGGATGGAGAGATGCACTACGACATCATCTCAGCCTTTATCAAGAGCATCCGGGGAAGTGACCCCGATGCAGCCCTCTACTATCTGGCACGTATGATTGAGGGAGGTGAAGATCCTATTTTTATTGCGCGTCGTTTGGTCATTTCTGCCAGTGAGGACATCGGTCTTGCCAATCCCAACGCACTTCTTTTGGCCAATGCAGCCTTCGACACTGTTTCTAAGATTGGCATGCCAGAAGGTCGAATCCCTTTAGCTGAGGCAACGGTCTATTTGGCTTCCTCGCCTAAGAGCAATTCAGCGTATGAAGCCATCAATGCCGCGTTGCAATATGTAAAAGAGACGGGCAATCTTCCCGTGCCTCTGCATCTGCGCAATGCACCTACCAAGTTGATGTCGCAACTGGGCTATGGCAAAGATTACAAATATGCTCATGCCTATAAAGGAAATTTCGTCGAGCAGCAATTCCTGCCCGATGGTGCCACAGAGGCTCGTTTTTGGCATCCTCAGGAGAATGCCTCAGAAAATAAATTGCTTGAGCGGATGAAACTGTTGTGGGGGGAACGTTACGGACAATAAAGAGCGTGTCCTGAATGTCATCTTTCTTCTGTCTCTAACGCATCCAGCAGTCCCTCGCAAGCATCTTCCAGAATTTCAATCACATGTTCAAAACCTTTCTCTCCACCATAATAGGGGTCTGGAACATGGTCAATCGTGTGCGCATGGCAATAGTCCGTCATGCGCACAATCTTTGTTTCGTCCTCAACCGTGGGAGCCAATCGGTGCAATCGATCCCAGTTGCTGTCGTCCATGCTGATGATGAGGTCAAACAACTCGAAATCTATCTCGCGGATGGGGCGTGAGATATGAGTGAGTCGGTATCCATGCTGACGGGCATGGTACTTCATGCGAGAGTCGGCACCTTCACCTTCGTGATAGCTGATGAGTCCGGCGGAATCAATCACGTATTGGGATGACAAATTCCTGTCATCCACCTTTTTGCGCATGATGGCTTCTGCCATGGGCGAACGGCAGATGTTCCCCAAACAAATGAAGAGGAGTCTTTTCACAAAATATGGTTGGTGTTCTGGTCGGGGAAAACCACTTTTGGGGTGAAAGTCTTGGCTTCCTCGAAGTCCATGAGGGCGTAGGACATGATGATGACAATGTCGCCCACCTGCACCTTGCGGGCTGCGGCACCGTTCAGACAGATGCAGCCACTGCCGCGCTCGCCTTTGATGACATAGGTGTCAAAGCGTTCTCCGTTGTTGTTGTTGACGATATAGACGCGCTCACCAGCGATGAGACCAGAGGCATCCATCAAATCCTCGTCGATGGTGATGCTGCCCATATAGTTGAGGTTGGCTTCAGTCACCTTGACGCAATGCAACTTCGATTTCAGTACTTCTATCTGCATGTCCCTCGGGTTATTTATACTTGATATTGTCGATGAGTCGGATAGGAGTGGCACCACAGAAGACAGTGATGCAGCCTTGGATGTGTTCGGCATCGTCCCATGAGGTGACGCTTTCGAGCGTGAGGGCATTGACGATTTCATAGTATTGCACTTCCAGTCCGTCCACGGCATTGATGTCGCCGATGGCTTTCTGCTTCGTCTCCTCAACCGTGTGGGTCTTGCTGTAGTCAACACTGGCTTTGAGCGCCTTGAAGATGTTGGGCGCAATGGCACGCTCATCGGCAGTCAGCAGGGTGTTGCGGCTGGAGAGCGCCAAGCCATCCTCTTCGCGTACGATGGGGCAGGGGAGAATCTCGAGGCGTTTTGCCCATTCAGCATCCTGCGACACGTAGTCGGCCACCATCGCCTGGATAACGGCAATCTGCTGGAAATCTTTCTCGCCGAAATAGGCACGGTCGGGCTCCACAAACATGAAGAGTTTGCTCACAATTTGACAGACACCATTGAAATGGCCAGGTCGGAAGGCTCCTTCCATCACCGTGTCAGTGGGAGGGTAAGAGAACGAGCGTGTGTCAGGTTCTGGATACACTTCCTCCACCGATGGGGCGAACACATAGGTGGCACCGATGCTTTCCAGCAGGGCACAATCGGCTTCCATCGTGCGTGGATAAGCCGCCAAGTCGTTCTTGTCGTTAAATTGAGTGGGATTCACAAACACGCTCACCACGGTGGCATCATTTTCCTTGACGCTGCGGGTCACCAGTGAGGCGTGACCAGCATGGAGCGCACCCATCGTTGGCACCAGTCCAACGGTTTTCCTTTCACTTCTCAGGGCAGAAACCTTCTCCTTGAGTTCCTTTACAGAATTGATGATTTCCATTGCTTACTTTTTGAAAAGTGCTGCAAAGGTACGGATAAGTGAGGACAATACAAAGAAAAAAAGTCTTTTTTTGTGTTGCGGCAAGCTGCCGAAGGGAAAATATAAAAAAATAGATGAAAATAAAGAAAAATAAGATTGTCTCTGCGCTTGCGTCGTGGCACAAGAAAAACGATAAAAGGCATGTCTTTGAGCTTCTCGCTAAGGTACTCTCGTCCGACAATAAAAATAAAAGCACTTTTATTTTGTATTGTGCTCACTTAATCGTACCTTTGCAGCCGTAAATAATTGATTGGTATGATGGAAATAAAGGATTCGTGGCGGGAGAAGGGCTACGTGGATGAGCCCATCCCAGAGGGCATCGATTTGAATGCCGAGATTCGCAGGATGTGTAAGGAGAAGAATGCGGTGATTCTGGCGCATTACTACACGGAGGGAGCGGTGCAGGACATCGCTGATTTTGTGGGCGACTCGTTAGCGTTGGCGCAGTGGTCGGCGAAGACGGATGCGGACATCATCGTGATGTGCGGCGTACATTTCATGGGCGAGACGAACAAGATTCTGTGTCCGGGGAAGAAGGTGCTGGTGTTGGATCTGAATGCGGGCTGCTCGCTGGCCGACAGCTGTAAGGCGGAGGATCTGAAACGATTTGTGGAAGAGCATCCTGGCTATAAGGTGGTGAGTTACGTGAACACTACGGCGGCGGTGAAGGCACTGACGGATGTGGTGGTGACATCGAGCAATGCAAAGTTGGTGATTGACTCGTTCCCCGAAGATGAGAAGCTGATCTTCGGCCCTGACAAGAACCTGGGCAATTACATCAATTCGGTAACGGGTCGTGAGATGCTCTTGTGGAATGGTGGTTGCCATGTGCATGGGCAGTTCTCGCTGGAGGGCATCTTGGCGCTGAAGCGGGAGCATCCGCAAGCGAAGATTCTGGTGCATCCGGAGTGTCCGGCACCGATTCAGAAGGTAGCTGACGTGATTGGATCGACGGCGGGTCTGCTGAAGTTTGCCATCAAGGATGAGGCGACAGAGTTTATCGTGGCGACGGAGAGCGGCATCCTGCATGAGATGACGAAGGCCTGTCCGGAGAAGGTGTTCCTGCCTGCTCCTCCTGAGACGACGGAGGGCATCGGCTGCTCGTGCAACGAATGTGAGTTCATGAAGCTGAACACGCTGAAGAAGCTCTACAACACGCTGCGATATGAGTGGCCCACGATTGAGGTGGATCCTGAAATTGCGGAGAAGGCGGTGAAACCGATAGATAGGATGCTGGAAATCAGCCTAAAAATGAAATAAATGAATGTAGCGGCTTTAGTTTCGGGCGGTGTGGATTCGGCGGTGTCGGTACATCTGCTGAAGGAGCAAGGGATTGATCCGCATCTGTTTTACATCAAGATTGGCCCAGACAAGGACACGGAATGGAACTGCACCTCGGAGGAGGATGTGGAGATCTGTCAGTGGCTGGCTCGCAAGTATGGACTGAAACTGGATGTGATTGACCTGCATCGCGAGTACTGGGACAAAGTGGTGGGCTACACGATGGAGAAGGCTCGGCAGGGGCTGACGCCAAATCCAGATGTGATGTGCAACAAACTCATCAAGTTCGGCTGCTTCGAGGAGGTGGCGGGTCGGGATTTTGACTATACGGCGACGGGTCATTATGCCACGACAACGAGGATAGGCGACACGGTGTGGCTGTCGACTTCGCCTGACCCTGTGAAGGATCAGACGGATTTCTTGTGTCAGATAGATGCGCTGCAGGTCAGTAAGCTGATGTTCCCCATCGGGCATTTGTGGAAGCATCAGGTGCGGGAAATTGCGGAGAAGGCTCATCTGCTGAATGCGGAGCGGAAAGACAGTCAAGGAATCTGTTTCTTGGGCAACATCGATTTCCGTGACTACATCAAGGCGCATCTGGGAGAGAATCCTGGTGATGTGCGTGAGATTGAGACGGGACATAAGATAGGGGAGCACAAGGGCTTGTGGTTCTACACGATTGGTCAGCGAAAAGGGCTTGGTTTTGGGGGTGGCCCCTGGTTTGTAGTGAAGAAGAACATCAAGCGGAATATCCTCTTTGTGTCACATGGCTATGACCCCGAAAAGGTGTATAAGGATCATGTGACGATGAATGACTTCCACTTTATTAGTGGAAATCCGTTTGAACTGGGAATGGATGAGAAGACTGGAAGCGATGAAAGGGATGGGATGCGTGTGACCTTCAAGATTCGTCACACGCCTGAGTATCTGGGGGGCTTCCTCACGAAGAAGGCAGATGGCCGCTGGTTCTTACAGGCCGATGAGAAGATTCATGGTGTTGCTCCCGGACAGTTCTGTGTGGTGTATGATAAGGAACATCATCTGTGCTTCGGAAGCGGAGAGATAGATTAGTGTTAAGAGTAGAAAGTGAAAAATTTGCTACCGCAAGGGTTTGTCAAGGATTGACTTATCAGTGCGGTAGCAAATTTTTTACTTTTTACTTATTTACTTTTCACTTTGCCTTGAGCAAGTCACGGATCTCGGTGAGAAGCACTTCTTCCTTCGTGGGTTCTGGTGCGGGGGCAGCAGCTGCCTTTTCGGCTTCCTTCTTCTTACGGAGGGCAGATGCCTTGGCGATGGCCTTCACGATGAAGAACAAGCAGATGGCGATGATGAAGAAGTCGAGCACGTTCTGGCAGAATGCGCCATAGTTCCAAGTGACTGCTTCGACAGCTTCAGTCACTACCTCGCCAGCCTCGTTGGTCACTTCTGGGATGCCGGGCTTGAGCTCAATCTTCAGGTCACTTACGTTCACGCTCCATGCTGCGGCAATGAGCGGCATGATGAGGTCGGCCACCACTGAAGATACGATTTTACCAAATGCACCGCCGATGATAACACCGACAGCCATGTCCATCACGTTGCCCTTGAAGGCAAACTCTTTGAATTCTTCGATAAATTTTGCCATAATTGTTGATGTTTTTATAATAAAATGTGAATAATTGTCGTTATAGATGTAGGACTTCGCTTGGAAAGTTGCGGCAAAGGTAGTGAAAACCGAGCGAAGAACAAAATAAATTTCCCAAAAAAGAATATGGTGTTAATAAATATGGAAAAAAATGAAGATTAAGTGGTTTTTGTTCCTGTCCCTCTGCATGCTGTTTCTGTTTGCGGCTTGCTCAACGGCGCATCATTGCAATTGTGGATAATAGAGATTTTAATGGTTATGGTTTAGTGACGAGAGACGCTTGTACAAAAAAAGGACTCTGTCATCCAAGTGGGTGACAGAGCCTTTTTTGATGGTCTGAATGGTGATTCAGAACCTATAAGGGAATCTCTTATTTGAGCTCAGCGAGGTACTTGATAGTACGAACCATCTGAGAAGTGTAAGAGTTCTCGTTGTCATACCAAGAAACAACCTGAACCTGGTAAGTGTCGTCGTCGATCTTAGAAACCATAGTCTGAGTTGCATCGAAGAGAGAACCGAACTTCATGCCGATGATGTCAGAAGAAACGATCTGATCCTCAGTGTAACCGAAGCTCTCAGTACCAGCAGCCTTCATGGCAGCGTTGATGCCTTCCTTAGTGATGTCCTTACCCTTCACTACAGCAACGAGGATAGTGGTAGAACCTGTGGGAGTCGGAACGCGCTGTGCAGAACCGATCAGCTTACCGTTCAGCTCAGGAATAACCAGACCGATAGCCTTGGCAGCACCTGTTGAGTTAGGAACGATGTTCTGAGCACCTGCACGGCTACGACGGAGGTCACCCTT
>JBGUMY010000258.1:0-3025 GCA_045117095.1 Bacteroidaceae bacterium
TGGAAGCACGGTTCAAGCCTATCTCCTCAACTGTGATAAGTGCCGTCTGGAGGTCAAAGAGCACGGGGTTCAATCCAAACTTATCACGATGGAGTCGGTCGGTCTCGACAGCGCGTAAAAGAATCTCCTTGATTTTTCGGAAATCATCCGAATCCAGCACATCAACCACCAACGCTTGCAGCTTCTTCACTGCCAGCACCAGTTCCGCCTTCTCCTTCTCTGTAAATGTTTCTATACTATATTCCATGTCGCGTCTATTCTGAATGTAATTTGCTTTCGTCATGCAAAGCTACGCAAAAAACACGAGTTATAGGACAAAAGCACAACAAAAAAAACGAAAGACCATCCAAAAGAGCAGGAAAGACGCAGAAAAAGTTTGTCGTTTCATATTTTGTGTGTATCTTTGGCGAAAATTTTTCAAAACTTATACAAAACTAACAAAATCATAGTAAAAACCATGCTTACACAAGAAGACAAAGATTTTCTCGCGAAGAAAGGCATCTCAGAAGAGAAGCTAAATGCACAGTTAGATTGTTTCAAAACGGGATTCCCTTGGTTGAAGTTGGCTGGAGCCGCATCGCCAGGCAATGGCATCACCATTCCATCAGAGGCTGAGAAGAAGGACTATCTCGCCGCTTGGGATGCCTATCTCGACAGCACAGGCAAGGTGCTGAAGTTCGTTCCTGCATCAGGTGCTGCCAGCCGTATGTTCAAGAACCTGTTCGAGTTTCTCGACAACGATGAGAAGACAGAGTTCATCCAGAAGTTTGAGGCCAACCTCGCCAAGTTTGCATTCATCGACGACCTGAAAGCGGCCATCGCGAAGAATAATGGTGATGACAGCGTGAAGACAGCCATTGCCACCTTGTTGGGTGAAGAAGGACTTTCCTATGGCAAATTGCCCAAAGGACTGCTGAAGTTCCACAAGTATGAGGATGGTGCTCGTACCCCTGTGGAGGAGCATCTGGTGGAAGGCGCACTTTATGCTGGTGGCAAGGATGGTCAGGTGAGCGTACATTTCACCGTAAGCCCTGAACACCGTCCATTGTTCGAGGCTTTGGTGGCTAAAGTAGCTCCGAAGTACGAAGAGAAGTTTGGGGTGAAGTACTCCATCAGTTTCTCCGAACAGAAGGCAAGCACAGACACAGTGGCAGCAAATCCTGACAACACCCCATTCAGGGGCAAGGACGGCAAGATTCTCTTCCGCCCAGGTGGTCATGGTGCCCTGATTGAAAACCTGAACGACCTCGATGCCGATATCATCTTCATCAAGAATATAGATAATGTGGTGCCCGACCGTCTGAAGGCTGAGACCGTAGAGTACAAGAAACTCATTGCTGGTGTGCTGGTGACAAAGCAGAAGAAGGCGTTTGAGTATCTCGAATTGCTCGACAGCGGCAAATACACCCATGCACAGTTGGAGGATATCATCCGATTCCTGCGCGACGAACTCTCCTGCCGCAATCCTGAATTGAAGGATCTGGAAGATGCCGAACTCGCCATCTATCTGAAGAAGAAACTGAACCGACCCATGCGTGTGTGCGGTATGGTGAAGAATGTGGGTGAGCCAGGTGGTGGTCCTTTCTTGGCCTACAACCAAGACGGCACCATCAGCCTGCAAATCCTTGAGAGCAGCCAGATTGACACAAAGAATGCAGAATACCTGCAGATGTTCCAGAACGGAACCCATTTCAACCCTGTTGACCTCGTGTGCGCTGTGAAGGACTATAAGGGTCAGAAGTTCGACCTCACGAAGTATGTGGATCATCAGACTGGCTTCATCTCCAACAAGAGCAAGGACGGCAAGGAACTTAAAGCGCTCGAATTGCCAGGTCTTTGGAACGGTGCCATGAGCGACTGGAACACCATCTTCGTGGAAGTACCACTCGGCACGTTCAATCCTGTGAAGACGGTGAATGATCTGTTGAGAGAACAACACCAATAAATGTATGATTATTCAAAAGTATTTTCCCAATCTCACAGAGCTTCAGGCTGAGCAGTTCGCTCAGCTTGAGGCTCTTTATAACGACTGGAACGCAAAGATCAACGTGATCTCCAGAAAGGACATCCAAAATCTCTACGAACATCATGTGCTACACTCTTTAGGCATTGCCAAGGTGACTAACTTCAGAGACGGAACCACTATCATGGATCTCGGCACAGGTGGAGGATTTCCAGGCATTCCATTGGCGATTCTCTTCCCCAACGTGCAGTTTCATCTGGTGGACAGCATTGGCAAGAAAGTGAAAGTAGCGAATGAGGTTGCAATGGCTATCGGACTGAAAAACGTGATGTTAAGCCATGCGAGAGCTGAGGATATTAAAGAGAAATATGACTTTGTGGTGACTCGTGCTGTGATGCCGATGGTAGAACTGATGAAAGTGGCACGAAAGAACATCAAGAAGGAGCAGCACAATGCCGTGCCCAACGGCATCATCGCCCTGAAAGGTGGAGAATTGGCTGGTGAGATTGCCTCAATGAAGAAAATCTGTACCGTCTGGGAACTGAGCGACTTCTTTGAGGAGGAATACTTTAAGACAAAAAAAGTGGTACACGTGACGGTGAAGAATTAAGAATGAATATGGAAATAAAGACTTTTGTGGTCAACGCCTTAGGGGTGAACTGCTATGTGGTAAGTGATGAGACAAAGGAGGCCGTCATCATCGATGGTGGCTGTTCCGACGAATACGAGTGGTCAGACATCAAGAAATATATCGCTACAGAAGAACTGCAAGTGAAGCATTTGCTCAACACCCATCTGCACTTCGACCATGTGTGGGGCAACTCCTATATATATAAAGACTTGGGCTTGCGTCCAGAAGCCAACTACGAAGACCTACCCATTTACGAAAATATGGATGAGCACATCCGTTCTGTGGTAGGTATAGGCATACCCCACCCTCCCATTCCGCCACTTGGCACTTCCCTCTTGGATGGTAGTGAAATACATTTTGGCAACACGACGCTGACGGTCATAGCCACACCTGGCCATTCACGTGGCAGCATCTGCTTCTACTCAGAGAAG
>JBGUMY010000259.1:0-2836 GCA_045117095.1 Bacteroidaceae bacterium
TCGCTCAAATATTTGGAGCCTGATGTTTTCTATATGATTAAGGAGAAACTGAGTGCCACTCGTGCGGCTCGTGACCTCTACATCGCTAATTTCATCAGACCTATCGAGGAAAAACTGAAAGAGACAGGGTTGAAGTTCCACATCAAGGGACGCACCAAGTCCATCCATTCGATTTGGCAGAAGATGCAGAAGCAGAAGTGCAAGTTCGAGGGCATCTATGACCTCTTTGCCATCCGTGTGATTCTTGACTCTGCTCCTGATCGTGAAAAACAGGATTGCTGGCAGGTGTTCAGCATCGTTACTGATATGTATCGACCCAATCCGAAGCGTCTGCGCGATTGGCTCTCCGTACCGAAGTCCAATGGTTATGAGTCCTTGCACATCACGGTGATGGGACCTGAAGGAAAGTGGGTGGAGATTCAGATTCGCACAGAGCGAATGGATGAAATCGCTGAACGTGGTTTGGCAGCTCATTGGAGATACAAGGGTGTGAAGGATAGTGGCAGCAAGCTGGAGGATTGGCTGAAAGACATCCGTTCGGCTTTGGAGACGCACACGGAGAGTGATGAGCAGTTGGTGGATCGTTTCAAAGTGGATCTCTATAGTGATGAAGTTTTTGTCTTCACGCCCAAGGGCGACCTCTTCAAACTGCCCAAGGGAGCGACTGTGCTCGACTTTGCCTTCCATATCCACACGACCGTGGGATGCCGATGCACAGGTGGTAAGGTGAACGGCAAGAACGTCCATATCGGCACGAAGTTGCAGAGTGGTGATCAAGTGGAGATTATCACCTCGCCCAAGCAGATGCCTAAGCGTGACTGGCTCAACATCGCCATCACACCTAAAGCACGTGCCAAGATTCGTCAGTCGCTCACCGAACAGGAAATGCAGGTGTCGACCTTTGCCAAAGAAGCGCTCGAACGCAAATTCAAGAACAAGAAAATTGAGCCTGATGAATCCCTTATGATGCGCCTCATCAAGCGGATGGGCTACAAGCATGTCTCAGAGTTCTATAAGGCGATAGCGGAGGATGTGCTGGATGTGAATACGGTCATCGAGCATTATCTGGAGTTGCAGGAACGTGACGCTAATCCTAATGCCTTCTCTACAGAGCAGAGAAGTGCCGATGGCTATGTGGCTAACGTGCAGGATGACCATGCGCAAGTGCTTGCAGATGTACTGGTGCTCGATAACAATCTGAAAGGTGTGGATTATAGTCTGGCGAAGTGCTGCAATCCAATTTATGGCGACGAGGTGTTTGGTTTCGTCACCATCAATCGAGGAATCAAGGTGCATCGTCAGGACTGCCCCAACGCACAATTATTGAAGGAGCGGATGGGCTATCGTGTGCTGAGAGCACAATGGGCAGGCAAGGGTACCAAGCAATATCCTGTTACCCTACGTGTGGTGGGACATGATGACATCGGCATCGTCAACAATATCACATCTCTTATTAATAAGGAGAAGAATGTGATGCTGCGAGGCATCAGCATCCAGTCTTCTGAAGATGGTCTCTTCGCTGGCACCATTACCGTGATGATTGACGATCAGAACCAATTGACGCAACTCATCAAGAAGATTGCCACTGTGAAGGGCGTGAAGAATGTGACGAGATAAGGAGGAAGCAGTATGAAAGTGTCCTTGATATTGGTTGGCAAGACTGTCAATAAGCATTTCGTCGAGTTGATAGATGATTATGCCTCACGGGTAAAGCATTACGTGGGGTTTGACATCGTCACTATTCCTGAACTGAAGAACACCAAGAACCTTTCGTCCGACCAGCAAAAGCAGCAGGAGGGAGAGCTCATTTTGAAGCAGCTTCAGGCAGGCGACCATGTGGTACTACTCGACGAACACGGTAAGGAGCTGCGTAGTGTGGAATTCTCCAAATACATGGAGCAACGGATGCAGACGGTCAGCAAACGGCTCGTCTTCATCATTGGTGGTCCCTACGGATTTTCTCCTGATGTCTATGCCAAGGCCAACGAGAAGCTCTCCCTATCCAAGATGACTTTCTCCCACCAGATGGTGCGCCTCATCTTCGTGGAGCAACTCTATCGTGCCATGACTATTATGAGGGGAGAGCCTTATCATCACGAATAAGTGATCGGTTGTTGTTCAATCTTTACAGCATGATGAAGGAAGACCTACATCGTAAGATTATTGTAGCCATAGACTCATTCAAAGGATGTCTGACTTCGAAGGAGGCCAATGAGGCTGCGGCAGAGGGTATTCGACAGAAGGTTCCTACTGCCGAAGTGTTACAGATTCCTGTCAGCGATGGTGGTGAAGGATGGCTGGAGGCCTTTCAAACAGCTATGGGTGGACAGTTGGTAAATGTCCATGTGCATGACCCACTGATGCGACCTATCGTGGCGCAGTATTTAGTGAAAGGCGATGTGGCAGTAATTGAAATCGCCAAAGCCAGCGGACTTCCCCTGCTCACTTTTGAGGAACGAAACCCTATGGTGGCCAGCAGTTATGGTACTGGCCAATTAGTGGTGGATGCCGTTCGACGAGGATGCAAAAACATCATTGTGGGACTTGGCGGTAGTGCGACAAGTGACTGTGGAATAGGGATGCTGCGTGCCATCATAGATGCTTTCGCTCAGCATGTTTCTATACCTACTGAGTACATGAAACCGAGCGATTGGGATGAGGTTCAGGCGTTACGTGATGTCACATTCATGATAGCCACCGATGTCACTAATCCTCTTTGTGGTAAGCATGGAGCCGCCTATGTGTTCGCACCTCAGAAAGGTGCCACCCCTGAGATGGTTCGTGGTCTTGATGCTCGTGCCAAGCGTTTTGCAGAGGAGTCAGCCTTGCACTTTGG
>JBGUMY010000260.1:0-7793 GCA_045117095.1 Bacteroidaceae bacterium
CTCGTGAACAGGTCGGACAAACTCAGTCATTTCGTTGAAATCTATCAATTAAAACTAGCAAGTTAGGAACTTGCGAAACTTGAATTATTTATTTTTCATTGTTTTTATCTATTTTTCCTTCGGCGGCCTGCCGCAATTTCTTATGTCGAACTCACGTTTTTATAGGGAGCCAATTGTCAACCAAATCAGGAAAATTGTCTTGTCCAAGTGCGCACAGAGCACAAGAATTTACCAAAACGTCACGAAGCTTTTTCTTTTGCAAAAGTACACACTTTTCCCGAAACCTCCAACACTTTTTCAGAAAAAATACTGTTTTGATAGAAAAAAGATGTTTTGTGGGTGCTGGAAGCGTTATTTCTCACTTTTTCGAGGCGAATTGTTCATATTTTTATGCCGATTTGTTTGTGATATCTAAATTATTCTCTAAATTTGCACACCGATGAAGACCAAATTCTGTATCAGATGAAGAGAGTAACAGAAAAACAATCCCGTAATTCGTTGACCACGCAAGTTGTGTTGTGGGTGGTCGGATTTGTGTCAGTGCTCTTCGTCACAGCCCTCTTTATCATGTTCCATCATGCCCGTAATTCTATCTATCAGGAGGCGATGGAGAAAGCCCGTCAGACGCTGCGCACGACGGAATTACGCATAGACAACACCCTGAACGAGGTGGAGACGGCCACACGCAGTTGGCACTGGACGATTGAGAAGCGTTTGAACAAGCCAGAAATCATGGACAGCCTCTGTCGGCAGTTGTTGAGAGAGAATCCCCACATCCAGAGCTGTACCATCGCTTTCGAACCTGGTGTCTATCCGCAATACGGCATCTACTATGAGGTGTATGCCTACCGTAACCCCGTTGATTCGACACAGATAGAAATAGCTGTGAATGGGGGAAAGCAGCTTTATACACGTGAGAAATGGTACTTCACACCCCTGCACCTTGAGAAGCCCATCTGGATAGACCCCTATGTCGATGTTGAACATGGCGAGACATCCATCATCACGTCCTACGGTATGCCACTGCACAACAAAGAGGGTGAACTGGTGGGCGTGTTGTCTGCACACATCTCCATGAAGTGGTTTGCCGACTTGGTGCTCTCTCTGCGACCATTCCCCAACTCACACGCCTCTGTGATGGGTACTGACGGACACCTGATTATCCACCCAGACAGTACGCTCGAAGAGCATGAAGCCTTCTTTACAGAGGCCTTCAACAATCCTACCAGCGACGGACATCTGGCAGCCATATCCATGAAGACAGGTCACGTTGGACACAGCGAGATTCACATGGACGGCAAGCAGGACTTCATCTTCTATCATCCCTTTGAAAATGCAGGATGGAGCGTGGCCATCGTATGCCCTGAGAGCGACATCTTCAGTTCCTACTACTCACTTTTGCGCTATACCATCATCATCAGTCTCAGCGGCCTGTTGCTGCTGGCTCTGTTCTGTTTCTTCATCAGCCATTACCAGTTGAGGCCGTTACAGCAATTGGTGGATGAAGCTCGCCGTATGGCTGATGGTCAAATGGATGAGCCAGTGAAGAGGAGTAATCGTACTGACGAGGTGGGTTACGTGCAGAATACATTCCGACAGATGCAGCTGAGCATCGGTCAGCACATCGCTCATATCACGCACTTGACCGATGTGCTCAGCCAACGTAACGAAGACCTGAAGATGGCCTATGAGCAAGCACGTGAGGCCGATCGTATGAAAGATGCCGTCATTCTGAACATGAGCGACCGCATGGAGCAGTCCGTCAAGGTCATTCATGCCACCATCGCCGATTTCCGACAGAATACGACCGATATGAATGCCAATGAATTCCGTCAGATGGCCGACAAGATAAAGGAACATACCGACATGACCACATCCTTGTTGGACAATCTGCTCGACATTGCTGATAAAAAGAGAGGAGGGCGCCTATGATAGAGATGAGGAAAAACATTCGCCAGTCGCTCTCCACCCGACTTTGTCTCGACATCCTGCTGGTCGTGGTGCTGGTGTTCTCGCTGTCGCTGGGCTTCCTCTATTGGCAGTCTCGCAACATCATCCGTGAAGAGGCCATCGACGAGGCGTCACACGTGCTCGACAATACGGCGCTGCGTGTCAAGGGATATATGGTGGAGGTGGAAACAGCCACACGCAACATCATTTGGCTCGTCAACCTTCACAACGAGAAGGACTCCCTGCTGAAATATACACATCGCATCGTAGCAAACCACCCCAACACAAACGGTTGTTCCATCACGATGGAGCCCGATTTCTACCCAGACGAAGAATACGGCTTTTCAGCCTATTCCGTTCGCCTTGAAGACTATTCAGGGTCAGGAATGGATTCTGTGGTCACCGTCCGTGAAGCCAATTACGATTATTATAATAAGGTGTGGTATAAGACGCCACGTCAGAAAAAGACAGCTTGCTGGGTGGATCCCTTCGATGACTACAACGATGGAACACTGTCAAGCCCAGAGATGATAGCATCTTACTGCATACCACTTGCCGACCGGCAGGGAAAGTTCGTGGGTGTCATCTCTACCGACCTGTCGCTGAGGAGGCTCACGGAAACCATCACGGCAGAGCATCCCTACAAAAACTCCTACTTCATGTTGTTGGGAGCCGACGGACACTACTTTGTACACCCCGACACCACGAAACTGCTCAAGCAGACCATCTTCACAGACATGGACCCCAGAGAGCACACCGACATCGTGGCATTGGGATATGAGATGACCCACGGACGGACAGGACACATGGATGTCAAAATTGACGGAACGTCACACATCGTGCTCTACCGACCCCTCGAAGGCACCCAGTGGAGCGTAGCGCTCGTCTGTCCCTCCAATGAACTGCTGCGTGGCTACAACAGCCTGAACTACATTCTGGTACCCCTGCTCCTCATCGGATTGCTCTTGCTGGCAATAGGTTGCCACCGCATCGTGAAACACTTCACCCAGCCCTTGGGACTGCTGGCAGCCGAACTGAGGCAGATAGGCCACGGCGACTATGAAACGCTCCTGCCACATAGTGAGCGCACCGACCTGATAGGCCAGCTGCAGAACAGTTTCTGCCAGATGCGGCAGAGCATCAGCAAGCACATCCATGATGCAGAGAAGACGAAAGAGGAGACTGAGCAGCGCACCAAGGAACTGGAACAAGCCACCCTCCTGGCACGGCGTGCAAGCGAGCAGAAGACACAGTTCATGCAGGACATCACCCACCAGATACACACGCCACTCAACATCGTTCATGGATTCTCCCAGATATTGTGCGAAAGTGACATGCTTTCTGACGACGAGAAAAAGGAGATGGCAGAGACCATGTACGTGCAGACCAACGCCCTCGACTATATGGTGAACAAACTGTTCACAGCATCGCTTGTCGAGAGCCGTCAGACCATCGTCATCGACGAAGCCGTGGGCTGCAATATGTTGGCACACGAAGCCGTCGAGACAGCCAGCAGTCTGGTGCCACATACCGTGGAGATGCACCTTGACAGCCATGTGGGCGATGAACTGACCCTTCAGACCAACCGTCACCATCTGCTCATCGTCCTCACAGAGTTGCTCGTCAACGCCCTCCACTTCACCAGCCAGGGCAGCATCACCATGCGCATCGAAGCCACAGACGATGTTGTGAACTTCATCGTCGAAGACACAGGGCCAGGCATTCCACTCGACAAGGGCGACTTCATCTTTGAGAAATTCACCAAGGTCGATATGTTCACAGAAGGGCTTGGCCTCGGCTTGTTCCTTTGCCGTCGTGTCGTCATGCTGATGGGTGGCACCCTTACGCTCGACACTCAATACACCAGCGGCAACCGTTTCGTCGTGAGCCTCCCATTGAGGTGATGTGGGCAACAAAAGGGGAGGTCGCAGAGTGCAACCTTCCCTTCTTCTTACATTACGTCAGTCCATTCTTCCATTTAATTCCTCATTCCTCATTCCTCTAAACTCTCTTACCCTCCGAAGCCGCCACCGTCGTCAGGGTTTGGGGTAGGTGTGTTGCCACCCTCGTTGTCATCAATCTCAGTGCCGTTGCCATTGTCGGTGTCGGTCTCCTCAGTCTCCACCTCGGTGCCCTTGGCGAGGGTAGCCACGTCGATGAAGTTGGCCTTCTTGAGGAACTCCTTCGAGCTGATGTTCTCCTCCTCCGTCTGGTCGGGCAGGAAACGGAGGCGCAGACCCGTGGCGAGGGAGTTGATGTTGAACTTCTTCAGGTCTTTCTCGCCGCCCTCCTTGTTGGCGATGGTCACGTAGAAGGTGCCGAGCCCCTCGATCTTGACCTTCTTCGACTCCAGGAGCTGCTCGATGAGGCAGTTGCGGTAGGCTTCGAGCACGCCCATCACCACATCGACGGTGTAGGGGCTGCCATGCGAGAGGATGTGCTTCGCCATGCCTCGCATGTTGAGCGTCTCGATGCTCACGGCCTTGGCATAGTAGGCGGAGCTGGTTTCAAACTCTGGGTTGACCTGGGTCTTCTCTTCGTCCAGGTACTGCTTCACACCAGGAGCGGTGCGAACCTTGCGATAGATAATCTTACTCATGATACTTAGATTTATTTAACGTTAGTTGTTCTTGCCCCCAACTTTGAGGAGTGGAGGCTTCTCCTTTTGGCTATACGACCGCAGTGAAGAAGAACTAGAATTACTCAGCAAGGCTTTCGGCATAGATATTCCCTTTTTTGAGGCAGACGAGTTATCATCGGAGATATTGGAAGCATATAAAAAGCATTTGAAGAGGATTAAAAAATAGTACGACGAAACTTAACCTTTTGAAGAATGAATGGTGTAATATATGGAAAGATATGCCAAGAGATATATAAATATGAAGGATTCCCATCCTGATATTACAAAGAGAATGCCTCATGAAGCATTGAATGTCATATTTAACACATTGGATGTTTATATAGCGAGCAATAAAGACGTATTTGAAGCATTAGATAAAGCGGCATTCAAAGATTTGTTTCATGGAAGGCTAAGCGAGTATGATAAAATAAAATTCGAAGATGGTTACTGTTGTCTTGAAGAGATAGGAAATTTGGGTAATTGTATTAGGCAATTTACCATTATTGATTTCCTGCTTCAAGAAATAGCTAATCTTAGTAAAAAAGAAGGAAGAGAAATTCCAAGCTTTTCCAATGAGCTAAACAAAGGATTTGTGAAAGTGAACTTTCCTTATAGGATAGTATGCAATCATGTAACACCACTTACAGACATTGAAGAAAACAGAGAAATAGAGCGTGCCTTCCAAAATGTATCTGATAATATTAGGGAGCATCTGGACTGTGCGTTGCGTGAACTGACAAGGGGCGCTAATGCGAATTATAGAAATTCTGTTCATGAATCGCTTTCCGCAGTAGAGGCTTTTTGCGAAAAATATACAGGTTCTGATGTTTTAACTACGTCCTTGTCTAATTTTAACAAAAAGAAAAAATTGCATCCACAACTAATAGAGGCATTCAAAAATCTATATACTTATTCAAGTCAGAAGAATACTGGTTCAAGACATGGATGGGCAGTAGAAGACGATACTTTTGTACCGACATACAATGAGGCAAGATTTATGTTAGTTACTTGTTCTGCGTTTATCAATTACATGCAAGGAAAGTTCTCTGAGGAATTAAAAAGTACTGAGTAATATGGCCGACATCTATTACAAGTTAGACAAGAAGACAAGGGAAGAACTGATTAGCACGGTTAAGCGGGTTGCCATTGAAATTCTTGAAGGACCAAAGGAAACTTGGATATCCGCAGACCATCTATGTATGTGAAGGTGAGCCGTCGGAGAAACTGGAATGGTTCAAGACCATCAACATTGCTGGCAAACCGCTGAATGAGCAGGAAATCAACAACGCCATCTTTGCAGGGCCATTCGTCAGCGATGCCAAACGTCACTTCTCAAAGTCTAACTGTGGCGCATACCGTCTGGGCAAGGACTTGGTAAACGGCACACCTATCCGTCAGGACTTTCTGAGGAAGGCGCTGGAGTGGATGGCTGACCATGAGACCCGTGCAAGCAAGCGCCAGTCGGTGGTGGGCTATATGGCAGACCATCAGCATGACCCTAACGCCAACAACCTGTGGACGTACTTCCAAACGGTGCTCAACTGGGCTATCACGAACTTCGACATGAAGAAGTTCAAGAAAATCATGAAGGGTTTGGATTGGGCTTTACTTTATGACAAGTATGGGTCTGAAACGCTGGATACAACAGCTTTGGGTCAGCGCATTTCGGCCTTGATGCGTGACAGCGAGATTCAGAAGCAAGTTGGCATTATCCCCTACGTGCTGACGGGTGACGAGCATTATCTCGACCTGCGAGCCTTCCCAGAGGATATCAAACTGGCCGTGTGGGAACAGCAGAAGCACATCTGCCCCAATTGTGACAAGGAGTTTGACTTCGAGTTTATGGAAGGCGACCACATCACCCCTTGGCGTGAGGGTGGAAGGACTGTAATTGAGAATTGCCAAATGCTATGCAGAGAGTGCAATAGGAGGAAGGGAAGCAAATAGAAAATCCCCTATCATGTTAGTTTGACAGGGGAGAATATAGGTTTACTTCCACTATTCGTAATGGGATTTCAAAGAATACAAATAAATGTAGATTCTACCACTACAAATGGAATAAATCATGCGATGCTCGTCTGTGATACGGCGAGACCACTTTCCTTGATGGTTTCCCTTCAATGGCTCTGGTTTCCCGATACCAGAAAAAGGATGCTTTTGAATATCGTTGAGCAATGCCGTAATGCGTTTCATGATTTTCACATTACCTGTCTTCTTCCAATATTCATGGTCTTCACGTGCCTTCTTCAGCAGAACTACTTCCATAAATCTTCTATGGCTATGGGTTTAAGATCCCCTTTTGCAATCTCCTCATCGCCTTCTTTAAGAATTCTGTCAAGTTCAGCTGATGACATTAGCTCCTCTGTCGCGTCTTTTGCCAATTTCATTGTGGCAAGGCGTTTCAAAGATTTTACTGCCTTCTTCATCAAACCCTCATCTCCAGAGATGACCTGGAGAGCACCAAAAAGGTCTGAATTGAGTTGTAATTGCATTGCTGTCATAGTCGTATTACTTTTGTTTGGTGCAAAATTACACATTTTTCTTGAATCCAACCCCATTCATATCATTAAATTATAAAGACACATGAAAAAGATCCGTTTTTTAATGCTTTTTGCAAACCTGCTCAATCATTTGCAGGCATAAGGAACATGGATGGATAGTTTCAAAAGTTAAATATATGGGGTAACAATTATGGGATGAACAATTATCTATCAAGTACAGAACAAGATGAACAACCTTCGAAAACCAAGGCAATTGTGCCAACTCGATTGGCACAATTTGATGACGAAGAATTTGTGCCAATCGAAATGGCACAAATTCCTAATGTACTGTTCGCAAGTTGAGTGAATATATAATGAGTGGGTTACAGATCACCCAATCTGTCTAAGGTGAAGTCGGTAGCAGAGAACCAGCCATGGTCGGAGTTTTGGCTGTCATCCACTTTGACACCATAGGTGAGCGTGGAGGTCTGCTCCACCTTGATGGAGTCGATATAGACGTAGCTCCAGCCGTAGCCTTGGGAACCATTGGCCTCCATAATCTTCGGCTTGTCATCTTCTGAGATGCGGTTCACCAACTCCTGCAAGATGGGGTCATCCATATAGGAGTTATTTTCTTTGATGGACTGACCGTTCAGGAGTTCCCAGATGTTGCCATGATCATTGCCATAGTTGGGTATCTCCTTCTGACGTTCGTCGCAGAAGATGTAACATCCATAGTGGTC
>JBGUMY010000261.1:0-3570 GCA_045117095.1 Bacteroidaceae bacterium
AAGAGTTCCCCATGACACTTGAATGTCGGGTGAAGCAGAAGATAGACGAGAGCGAGACAGGCTATTATCTTGTTGCTGAAATCGTGAATATCCTCTGTGATGAAAAGTATCTGGCAGAAGATGGTAAGCCCGATGTGGAGAAAATGGAACTTATCACCTTCGACCCAGTTCACCACACTTACATTCAGTTAGGAAAGACTGTTGGTAATGCTTTCTCTGATGGTAAGCAGTTGAAATGAGTTTCATTAAGTACATAGCAGACGAGAACCACGACAAGAAGTCCTGTCATTGGTAGTCAAAGCCAAGCGGACGGTGTGGATAGGGATGGCAAAAGGTGTTTGGAGGAACTTTTTATTCTGTAAAACACTTCTGCTATCCTTCAAAATAGAAATGGCGGAGCCAATAGCTGAGAAGTGGGGCATTATGTTTTATTAAACCAGATTCCTTATAACAACATATATCTCAGATTTGCTTCCATTACCTTTCCGTCCACTTTACCACTCTCACACTTACCTCATACAACAAATAGAGAGGAATGGTGACGATCACTAACGTCATGATGTCAGGTGGTGTAATAATAGCAGCCACCAGCATGATGACAATAAAGGCGTGCTTACGATACTGGGCTAACATGGCAGAATTCACAAATCCCAACTTGCCAAGGAAAAAGGCAATGACGGGCAATTGGAAGACAACACCCATGATGAGGGTGAGTGAAGTGAAGGTAGTAATGTACGAATCGAGCGTGATGGTACTGTGTACCTTGTCTGCAACGCTGTATGTTCCCAAGAAACGAAAAGATATAGGAAATAAAACGAAATAAGACATTAGCACTCCTAAAACGAACAACATGTAGATGGTTAAAACGACTTGCACAGAGTATTTCCGTTCGTTCTCATACAAAGCAGGAGAGATAAAGCGAAACAATTCATACAAGATATATGGTGGCGCACCCAACAGCCCCAAATAGACTGCCGTCGTTATGTGCGTCATGAACTGGCTCGACAAGTCTGTTGCAATCAAGTCAATGTGATATTCCTCAAAGTGGAAGTCAATACCGACAGATTGCATCAGATTTTCAAGCCAACGATAAGTGATGAAGTCCCATTCGCTGGGAGCAAGCAATAGATGAAACGTCTCATCTTTGAAGCAGAACACTACCACAGAGATGGCTCCTGCCACGCCAATGATGCGAAACAACATTCGGCGGAGCACTTCTAAGTGTCCGCCAAATGTCAACAGATTGTCATCATTCTTGCTCATGCTTTTCTTGAGAGGACGAATCTGGCTTTTCTTCTTTCGTGTTAGATGCTTCTTCCACTGGCTCACTCATCCCCTTCTTAAAACTCTGTACTCCTTGCCCCAATCCCTTCATCATTTCCGGCAATTTCTTACCTCCAAACAAAAGCAGGGCCAAACCACCAATTAGCAATAGTTCGGTTGTTCCGATAAATAAAGGTTGTATCATTCTGTCACCAAATAGATTTCACAAGTGTCAAAATTTATTTCCCAGTTGCCATTCTCAGCTGACTCCCACTTATATTTCTTAGCCATTTTACCCCACCAATCATGGAACTTCGAGCCAGTCTCGCCCATGTCCTTCACCAGTTTCTCATACAGTTCAGCATTGTCAGCAGTAAGAATCTTAGCCAACTCATTCAGACCGTTGCGACGTTCGAAGAGTGTCTGAATCTCATCCTTCTCTTCAGGTGTCACTTGCCCAACTAATCTTTTCATTGCCATGTGTCTCTTTTATCAAATGGGTCTAAGTATTCAATATCCTTAATGTCTTCCTGCTCAGGCAGGAACGTTCCATGTTTACGAATGTTTTGCAAAAGTTCTCTTGAAGCATTGCGTTCCAAATGAGCAACTACACATTGTTCGTGTGATGGTGTGTTCACTTCAAGTGTTGTCTTTCGATTCTGCCAGATGCAACGTTTGCATTGCCAAGCATCACAATGACGACAAATCGGAGCATACTCTAACTTGTACAGTTGCTTGTTTTTAATGTCAAGTTCATTTTCCAAGTCACCAATGCTGTCAGTTTCATCTTCATAATAGAAAGCTGGACACACATAAAATTTGCCATTAGGCGCCAACGTGATGGTAGTGTCACCAGCACCACAATTGTTCATCTTTGAGAGCATCATGCGGTCTGTCAAGAGGTTCAGTTGTGGCGACTTGCCATCCAAATAAAGTTTCTCTACCTCAGATGAAAGAGTGGCAAGCACTTCCTTATATGTTTCAAAATCTTCGTCTGTGAAGTCCTCCATATCAGTCATGACGATATTCAACCGTGGCACACCTTTCAATATCTCTACCACCTCGTTTTGATGGTCAAACAAATCTTGTTTTCCTATTCTCAGAACGACAGGAATATCCGTCTCTACCATTTCTATCTTATTCAGCACCAACACATCCGCTTCTTCCACTATTGGCCTTATCTTCGAGTGGTCAATACTTTCAATCACCGCTTTATATTCCTCTGGTAATTCATAATCAGGATAGACATACTGAACCATCAGGTTTTCCATCATTCCGAAACGGATGCCTTGCCTCAAGGTGTCAAGGGGTATCAACTGACGTTCTTTCTTCGGGTTCTCGTAGTGACAAAACGATGTGCTCGTCTCGTCCAATAATATAATAAGGTATTGTATCATTGTTTTAACAAATCACATCATTTGATTTCGGTTTGTTCTTTTCAAAATCTTCACGCATTCCTTCCAACTCCAGCTTTCTGTACAATTTGTTCCAATAGTAATTGTTGGCACGGACACGTGCCTTGTGCATCTTGCAGATTGCTGTTGCCCGCTGATAGATGGTATTCGTATCTGCCGCATCGTAATTTTCGCCTTGGCACCATGCACAGCCTTCTGCCACCTCGCAATCAATACATTTTTGAGGGGATTGTGTACAACGATCAAGCGTCAAAAAAGGTCTCAACATATTCTTGTTGATGCCATCCTTTACGTTGCCAATGACGCATGCCTTTTTGCTTCGCAAAGAGTACTGAGCAAAACGAGTACAAGGATAGAAGTTACCTGCAGCATCAATCGAAAGCATACGTCCAGCACCACACCAGTTTTGGTTCTGCAACTCTTTATCGAGTGGTTTACCCAAGTGTTCGGAATAGAACGAACAGGCAGAATCTGTATAATACTCTCCGTCAATGATAGCATCAGCCAATAGCATCAGTTGTTCTTCAAAGAGTTTATCATCACCATCCTTCCACACATTCTCAAACACACAATTGATGTTCACCTCATGAATGCCCAAAGAGTAAAGATGGAGCACACTGTCCTTGATGTAGGGGATATCTACTGAACTGATGGTGACTTTTGTCCCAGCATTCGGGAATTGTTCCAACCACAGAGGAATATTTCTCACCACACTTTGATAAGAACCCCTTCCTGAACCCTTGTACACTCGATTCAAGTCATGTTTCATTTCCGTGCCATCAATCGTAATGCCTACACTCAGATGCCCCATGTTCTTCTTGATATATCGTTGTACCTTCTCTTCATGGTAGTTGATGCCATTGGTGGAGAAGGAGAAACGGTAGGAATTGAA
>JBGUMY010000262.1:0-17602 GCA_045117095.1 Bacteroidaceae bacterium
TTTCATATTCATCTGCACCCTGCTGTGGGGAGGTCTCACAGGGCAGGCGCAAACCAACGGATGGAAAATCTATGCGTCGTACCACAATGCCACCAAGGCGGTGAAGTGCGACTCACGCATCTTTGCCATTGCCAATGGCGACCTCTACAGCTACGACAAGGATGACAACACCGTCGAGTTGTATGACAAGACCAACGTCCTGAGCGACTTTGGCATCAAGGACATCGCCTATGCCGCCGCCGACAAGATGCTGGTGGTGGTCTATGAGAATGGCAACATCGACCTGATAGGTCTATCCGCATCGGGTTCGGGCGTATCCACATGGAATATGCCCGACATCAAGAACACGTCGTTGGATGACAAGACCTTCAACGAGTTGAAGATCGTGGGCAGCGAGGCACTTGTCAGCCTCAATTCGGGCGTGGCACTCATCCACCTGACGAAGGGCTACTTCGAGAACTACTTCCCCTTCAGCAGCAAGGTGACCAACGCCACCATCCAGAACAACAAGATTTATGTGAAGACCGCATCGGGCGTGATGGAAGGTGACCGAACGAAGAACCTGCTCGATGCCAGCAACTGGGTGAAGACCGCCACCACCGACATCACCTTCGGACAGACCGAGGAGGAAAAGACCGAGGCAGCACAACTCTTGGAGCAGATGGAAAAGATTGTGCCCAATTCACCCATCCGCAACTATACCTACAAACTGAACATGATTGGCGAGCGACTCTTGGTGGCAGGAGGCAACTTCTACTACCCCGAGGTGGAATACACAGGCACAGCCATGAAGTACGAGGGGAAGCAATGGATTGCCTTCGATGAGGAAGAACCCCTCGAGCAGTTTGGCGAGATGGTCTATCGCAATGTGACCGACATTGTGCAAGACCCCGATGACCCCGAGCACCACTGGTTTGGCACGAAGCGTAGTGGCATCTATGAGTTCAAGAATTACAAGTTTGTGAAAAACTACCGGCACGACAATTCGCCCCTGGTCAGCATCTTGCCCAGCAGCGCCACCCCTGAGAGGTTTGTGCGTGTGACAGCCCTCAACTACGACAACGATGGCAATCTGTGGATGTGCAACAACCAGTGCGACACCATTGTGCGCATCCTGAAGAAGGACGGCACATGGAAAGCCTACTACTATCCTGAGGTGGCCAGCAAGCCCACATGGGACAACACCATGTTCGACAAGCGTGGATGGGCTTGGATCAACAGCCGACGCACCACCAACAACTTCGGTGCCGCTGGCATTCTCGTCATCGACACCAAGGGAACCATCAATACCCAGTCGGATGACACCCACACCTTCATCTCCACCATCCAGAATCAGAATGGCGAAGCCTACACACCCGACCTTTTCTACTGCACGACCGAAGACCTCGACGGCAACATCTGGTTGGGATGCACAGCAGGCATGTTCATGACTGCCCAACCCGAGAACATCTTCTCCAAGGACTTCACCTTCACACAGCCCATTGTACCCCGCAACGACGGTTCCGGACTGGGCGACTACCTGCTGAGCAACGTGTCCATCAAGTGCATCACCATCGACGGAGGCAACCGCAAGTGGGTGGGAACCCTCAATGGAGGCGTCTATCTGCTCAGTGCCAACGGCATGGAGACCATCGAGCACTTCACCACCGAGAACTCCCCTCTCATCAGCGACGAAATCAACGACATCGCTATTGACGGCACCACTGGCGAGGTGTTCATCGCCACCAGCAAGGGACTCTGCTCCTATTATGGCGATGCCACCGACCCCTCTACTTCCATGAAATCGGACAATCTGAAGGTGTACCCCAACCCCGTACGTCCTGAGTACCAAGGGAATGTACACATCACAGGACTCATGTACAATTCAGATGTGAAGATTGTGAGCGCGGCAGGCAAACTCGTCACTGAAGGCACCAGCGTGGGCGGCGAATACTCCTGGGACTGCTGCTACAAGAACGGTCGCCGTGTCGCAACCGGCATTTACTACGCCCTCTGCACCGACAAGGATGGCGACAATGGTGCCTGTGCCAAGATCCTCATCGTGAAATAAACCATGCTCTCCATCCTCATTCCTACCCACGACTACACCTGCTACCCGCTGGTTGCCACTCTCCACCAGCAAGCAGAAGCATTGGGCGTTCCCTACGAAATCATCGTGGCAGAGGACGGGAGCCGTTCGCAAGTGGACATCATCGCCAATCACAAAATCGAGGAAATGACCCACTGCCACCACCTTATCCGAAAGGAGAACGTGGGACGTGCCACCATCCGAAACGTGCTGATATCTGCAGCGAAAGGCGACTTGCTACTCTTCATGGATGCAGACGGGAAGGTGGTCAGCGAAGACTTCCTGAAACTGTATTGGCAGGCAGGACAAACCCACCACGTGGTGTGTGGAGGTATCCTGACGCCAGCTGCCTGCCCCGACCCGACCAGGACACTCCGCTGGAAATATGAGAAAGCCTACGAACAGAAACATGGATACGTGAGCCAACAGTTCCGTTCATTCTGCTTCCTCATCAGCCGAGAAGCCGCCCAACGCGTCCCATTCGACGAACGCTACCACCAGTACGGTTTTGAGGATGTGCAATTCGGACAAGACCTCAAGAAAGCGGGCTACACCATCACAATCATCAACAATCCATTGGAAAACCAAGACTTCGAGACCAACACCGTTTTTCTCCGAAAGACAGAAGAGGCACTCCGCACCGCCCACCGTTTTCGTCAGGATATCGGCGCAGACATCGCACTCGTACGCACCTACGAGAAATACCAAGCATGGGGATGGGCTTTCCGCACCTTCCACCACATGTTTGGCGCACTAATCCGTCGAAATCTCCTGTCAAAGCATCCCTCCCTCTTCCTGTTCTCCCTTTACAAACTTGGCTATTACGCAACCCTCTCATGACTGACTACCGACAACTGAAACGCCATCTCAAGCAAGACCTCAGCGCCTTGCCCACCTTGAAGGTAGCACTCTTGGGTGACAATGCCACCCAGATGCTCGCCACCGCTATCCAAGGCGAGGGAGCTGCACGTGGCTACCACATCGACCTATGGCAGGCCGAATACAACCAAGTGGAACGTCAGTTGCTCGACCTGAGCAGCGACTTCTACCAGCAGGGAGATTTTCAATATGTGATTGTGTTCCAATCCACCCATAAACTGCTCTCCCGACATGCCCTCCTCCCGACAGAAGAACAGCAACATCTGGCCGACCACCGTCTGGACTTCATCAAGACCCTCTGCCAACACTGCCACGCTCCCCTCATCTATTACAATTACCCGGAAATAGACGATGCCGTGTTCGGCTCGTATGCCAACAAGGTCGAATCCTCCTTCACCTATCAAGTACGGAAGCTGAACTTCGGCCTTATGCAAGTGGCCCAGACACACCCCAACCTGTTCATCTGCGACTTGGCAGGCATTCAGAGCAAGATGGGACGCAACCAATTGTTCGACCCTGCCGTATATGTCAGCACCGAGATGCTGCTCAGCATCGATGCCCTACCCACGGTGGCAAGCCGCACGCTCGACATCCTCTGCGCCATGCAGGGACAAGTAAGGAAATGCCTCATCCTCGACCTCGACAACACCCTTTGGGGCGGTGTTGTGGGCGATGACGGTTGGGAGAATATCCAGATTGGACACGGGTTAGGCATCGGCAAGGCATTCACCGAGTTTCAGCAATGGGTGAAGAAGATGAAGGAACGTGGCATCCTCTTGGCCGTGTGTTCCAAAAACGATGAGGAGAAGGCGAAGGAACCCTTCGAGAAGAACCCCGAGATGGTGCTCAAGCTGGAGGACTTCGCTGTGTTTATCGCCAATTGGGAGAACAAGGCCGACAACATCCGCACCATTCAGCAAATCCTCAACATCGGTTTCGACTCAATGGTTTTTCTCGATGACAACCCTTTCGAGCGTCAGATGGTACGTCAGCACATCCCTGACATCCTCGTGCCAGAACTGCCCGATGACCCAGGTCTCTATCTCGAGTATCTCTATAGTATCAACCTCTTCGAGACAGCCTCTTACGACACCACCGACCACGACCGCACCCGTCAGTATCAGGTACAGGCACAACGAATCACCGCCGCCCAAGCCTTCACCAACGAGGATGACTTTCTCCAGAGCCTCTCGATGCAGAGCGAAGTGACGGGATTCACCCCCTTCAACACCCCTCGCGTGGCACAACTCTCCCAACGTAGCAACCAGTTCAACCTACGCACCATCCGATACACCGAAGGACAAATCGCCGACATCGCCACCAATGAGGCCTATGCTCCCTTCGCCTTCACCTTGGAAGACAAGTTTGGCGACAACGGACTCATCGGTGTCATTATCCTGCGGAAGGCAGATGCTACAACCCTTTTCATCGACACCTGGCTGATGTCGTGCCGCGTCTTGAAGCGAGGCATGGAAGCCTTCATGCTCAACACTATCGTCGCCTACGCCCAGCAGCATGGCTACCACCGCCTCATCGGTGAATATATCCCCACTCCCAAGAACGGAATGGTGGCCACCCACTACACCTGCTTGGGATTTACCCCCTCCGTTCCATCTGTTGGTTTTCCCCAACAATACACCCTCGATGTGGCGACCTACCAGCCACATCCCTGTCACATTCAACTCAAAAACTCATAAACAATGGAAAGAACAAACGTCATGGCAAAGGTGCAAGACATCTTTTGCGACATACTCGACAACGATAACATTCAACTGACCGACGCAAGTACGGCAGAAGACATCGAAGAATGGGACTCTCTCACCCACATCCAACTGATCAAGGAGATTGAGAAGACCTTCGCCATCCGCTTCACCAGCCGCGAAATCCTCTCCTGGAACAACGTAGGGGAGATGATTGACTGTATCCTACGGAAATAAGGGCTGCTTACGTTTCATCATGGCCATCAACTCCACTGCCTTTCTCCTGTTCTTCATCGTGGTGTTCCTCGTCTATTACATTCCCCTGAAGAATCACGTCCAAGCCCAAAATCTGTGGCTGCTCCTGTGCAGTTACTTCTCTTTCGCTGTGGTGGAGTGGCGCATGCTGCCCCTGCTAATAGGAGCCACCGTGCTGTTCTACGGACTGGGCTTCTTGATTGGCACCTACAATCACACCCACGAACGACGAGCATCAGGTCTGACCACCTTCGGCACCTTGATAGGCATAGGCATTTTGGTCTATTTCAAATACCTGAACTTTCTTATCGACAATGTCACTCAACTGCTGGAGGCATTAGGTTTCCAGACCCACAGCACCACCCTCCACATCTTGATGCCCATCGGTGTCAGTTTCTTCACCTTCAAACTCATCAGTTACCTCGTTGAGGTGCATCGCGGTCATCTCCAGCCTTGCCGCAACTTCATCACCTTCGCCACCTATGTAGCCTTTTTCCCGACCCTCCTTTCGGGTCCCATCGATCGTCCCAAACCGTTCCTCTCCCAGCTCCAATCCCCCCGCCTTTTTATTGAGTCTCTCTCCACCGATGGCTTGCGCCAAATCCTTTGGGGACTCTTCAAGAAAGCCGTTATTGCAGACGCTCTAACCGCCTTTGTCGATACAGGCTGGAGCCACACCAACGAGAGCACCTCACTATCCCTGTTTCTCGTGGCACTCATCTACCCCATCCAACTCTATGCCGATTTTTCCAGCTACTCCGACATGGCCATCGGCGTGAGCAAACTATTGGGGCTGAAGATAGCCAAGAACTTCAACTACCCCTTCTTCGCTCGCCACATGGCCGACTACTGGCGTCGTTGGCACATGTCCCTCACCACTTGGCTGACCGACTACGTGTTCATGCCCCTCAACATCCTGTTCCGCGATTTCAACCAGTGGGGCCTCATCTTCGCCTGCATCATCAACATGGTGGTCGTAGGCATCTGGCATGGTGCCAACTGGACCTACGCCCTCTTCGGGCTTTACCACGGACTCCTTTTCATCCCCCTCATCCTCAATGGCGACTTCGCCTCACGCAAGAAGATGAAACTCAACGGCTATCTCCCCACCCTCGCCGACGTAGGCAAGATGCTCCTCACCTATCTGCTCGTAGCCATAGGACTGGTCATCTTCCGAGCCCCCAATCTTGACACCTTGGGTGTCTTCCTGACCACGATGCTGCAGGGTCATGACGAAAATGCCCTCCTCACCTTAGATGCCACACTCTTCCCCCTGAAGACCCTCCTCTTTGTCTTCCTCATGTTGGGCGCCGAATGGGTGGCAATGGTACAGAAAAAAGAGTATGCACTCCAACTCATCGCCCCACAAAAAGCCTGGCTCCGCTACACCCTCTATTCCCTCCTCACTTTGCTCTATCTCCTCAAAGTAGGCGGCACACACCAATTCATCTATGCCCAGTTCTGATATGAAACGCTTCCTCCTCAAGCTCGCCCTCTTCGCCCTCCCTTGGCTCCTGCTACTCACCCTTGCCGAGCTCTATGTGGAAAGTCTTCCCAACATAGCCCGCGACAAGCACCAATGGATGCTGCGCAATCAGCAAGCGGTGAGGACCCTCGTGCTCGGACATAGCCACACGCTCTACGGCATCCGTCCTGACCTCTTGGGCGACAGCGCTTTCAATCTTGCCCAACAATCCCAAACCTACCGCTACGACTCTTACCTGTTGCGGCACTACACCATGCCCCACCTTCAAACCCTCATCCTACCCTTCAACTATAGTTCCCTTTGGGAGGACTTCGAGCAACAAGATGAGGACTTCCAGGCCATCCGCTACCGCATCTATATGGACTGCGACATCCATCCACGTCTCAGTTGGTATGGATTCGAAGTGATGTCCATGCCCTTAGTACGCGAGAAACTCCAAAGCCTCTACCGACCTGCCCAAAACCAATGGGACAGCCTTGGATGGGCCACCGACTACACCCTCTCCACTCGTGCCGATGACTGGGACAACGGTCGCGAACGGGCCGCATGCAACACCTACGAGGACACCACCCTCGTCGCCCTCAACACTGCCTACCTCCACGACATCTTTACCTTCTGCCGACAGCACCATATTCAGGTTCTCCTGCTCAACACCCCCACCTCTGCCACCTTCCAAGCCCACGAAGAAGCCCATCAAAAAGCCATCAACGAAAAGGTGTTGCACCAACTCCTGACACTATACCCCGAGATTCTTTATCTCGATTGGGAAGCTGACCCCCACTTCACCCCAGACGATTTCTATGACGCCGACCATCTCAACACCGATGGTGCCACCAAACTTACACAACTGGTGAAGACCTTTATACGATCATAAATCTCATCATCATCTCAAAAAAAGAACATTTTTCACTCTTTTATGTTGCCGAGTTCTTTTTTTTCAATTATTATGTGTAACTTTGTGGCCATATTTTCTATACCTTATCACTAACCAAGATAGTGACAAGAAAGGTTATTTCATACTGGAACGAGAGGATGGGAAGAACATATTGCCCCTAAGTAAGAAGTGATTAGTGAAAAGGGAAATAAATGACTACCGCATATCATTAACATAAAACCATAAAACAATGAACACAAAAATTGAAGAGATTGATGGCAAGTATATTGCCACGTTAGAAGGAGAAATGGACACAGCAGCTGCTACGGAGGCTGAAGAAATCTTGAAGCCCCTATACACCAGCAACGGAAAGGATGTCATCATCGACTGCACAGCGCTTGAGTATATAGCATCCAGCGGTCTACGCATTCTGATTAGCATTCTGAAAGCTTCCATGACCACTGGTAGCAAAGTCGTTATGCGAGGTGTCAATGAAGACATCAAGACGGTCTTTCAACTGACGGGCTTCATCAACATCTTCGAGTTTGAATAATACCTTCCAGCCTATGTAACAGAATACATATAACCTCACCATCGACGAAATACCAGCAGATGTGGGGCGGTTATTCACAACCAAATGATAAACTGACAAAAACTAACAATCCCCAAAAACAAAACCTATCAATATGAAAACTTGTGCACCTTTATCAAAATTACAATATGGCCTCTATGTGGAGTGTGTTGCTCACCAAGGAGAGGCTTGTTACAATATTCCTTATCTTTACACATTCGATGGTTCACTCGATGAGGAACGGCTTCGAACAGCTGTTGAGACTACGGTGAAAGCGCACCCTACGCTGTTCACACGTATCGAGCAGAATAGCGAGGGCGATCCAATGCAAGTCATCGATGATGGAGAGACATTCGAACTCAAGGTTGAGCATGTCACAGACATTGAAGCAGAAAAATCACGGTTTGTGCAACCCTTCAATATCGTCGGTGACAGATTGTTCCGCATCCGACTGCTACGAGATGAGGAACATTACTATTTGCTGCAGGACATCCACCACATCATCAGTGACGGAACATCGCGGAAGGTGCTGCTGGCAGATATTGAGAAGGCATATCAGAACAAGGTTCTGGAGCCAGAGGCACTGACATTGGGTGAGGTGTCCATAGCAGAGGCCGAGATGCGGAAGACACAGGCGTTTGAAGAAGACAAACGGTGGTATGCGCAACATTTCGATTGTGGAGACTGTTATTCACCGCTGTTGCCTGATCAAGAAGCGAGGGGCAAGGAACAGGAGGATAGCTCCGTAACGACTGAAGGTCTGCTCACATGCACAATGGCCGTCGATACAATACGGGTAGATACCTACTGCCAGAAGCACGGCATCTTCAAGAGCACGTTCTTCACCGCAGCGTATGGTTATTTATTGGCGAAATTCAACAACGAACAGGAGGTGTTGTTCAACACCATCCATAATGGTCGAGCCGACAAGCGGTTGGCACGCTCGGTGGCCATGCTGGTGAAGACACTGCCTGTGTATGCCAAGTTTACCGATGAGACGACTATTTTGGACTTCCTGCAAGCGGGACAAGATCAGATGACGGGTTGCCGCCAGCATGAGGCCTATGCTTACGCAGATGTGGTGGCAGATTTGAACCTACAGGCCGCGACCCTGTTTGCCTGGCATGGAACACTATTTGACAACTTGGAATGGTGCGGCAGGCCTATGCAGGCCACACGTCTGAACAACAACACCCGTGAGGTGCCACTCTATCTGAAGGCATATATCTGCGATGGGCATTATTGCATCGAGGCTGAATACAGCGCCGATGAATACAGCGAGGCACTCATCGCCCAGTATTTGGAGAGCTACGAGACGGTGGTAGAGGGATTCCTTGCCAAAGAATATCTGCGTGAGGTAGATATCACCACGCAGGCACAGATAGCGATGCTGGACACATTCAATCAGACCGATGTGGAGTATGATGACACACAAACCATCGTGTCACTGTTCTGCCGTCAGGCCAAGACCACACCCGAGAATATTGCTGTGGTCTACAAGGACAAGAAATTCACCTACCGTGAGGTGGATGAGATCAGTGACCGTATTGCTGGATACATTGCCGCCAAGGGATTGGGCACCGAAGACGTGGTGTCTGTGCTCATCCCCCGTTGCTCATGGATGGTCATTGCCTCGCTCGGTGTGCTGAAGGCAGGGTGTGCCTATCAGCCCCTCGACCCCACCTATCCAAAGGAGCGTCTGAACTTCATGATGCAGGATGCTGACGCCCGACTGCTGATAGCCGATGAGGGACTGCGCCCTCTGGTGGATGAATATCGGGGCGACGTGCTGTTGACCAAGGACATTCAACAGATACAGGGCATGAAGTGCACGACGAGCACGATGATAACACCAAACACGCTCTTCATCCTCCTCTACACCTCCGGTTCGACAGGAGTGCCCAAGGGATGCCAGTTAACGCATGGCAATTTAGTTTGTTTCTGCCATTGGTATCAACGTTATTACGGATTGAAGCCAGAGCATCATGTGGCTGCTTATGCCTCTTATGGTTTCGATGCCTGCATGATGGACATGTACCCTGCCCTGACCTGTGGGGCTACCGTGCATATCATCCCAGAAGAGATTCGTCTTGACCTGATCGCCCTGAATGACTACTTCGAGCGTGAGCACATCACCCATTCGTTCATGACCACGCAGGTGGGTTATCAGTTTGCCACCAGCATCGAGAACCATTCGCTCTTGCATCTCTCGACGGGCGGCGAGAAGTTGGCTTCGTTGACACCCCCCGAAGGTTTCCATTTCTATAATGGCTATGGACCAACGGAGTGTACCATTTTCACGACTACGTATCGCATGGACGGGAAATTGAAGGAGATACCCATCGGCAAGCCGCTCGACAACATGCGGCTGTATGTGGTGGATCCGCAGGGGCACCGTCTGCCTGTGGGTGCAGCGGGCGAACTGTGGATTAGTGGACCACAGGTGAGCCGAGGTTACCTGAACCGTCCGGAGAAGACGGCTGAGGTGTATATCGACAACCCCTTCATGAAGGATGACGGGACTGCCCCAAAGGTCGATGGGGCATCGACGAAGGATAAATATGCAAGGGTCTACCGCACAGGCGATATCGTCCGCTATCTGCCTGACGGGAATATCCAGTTTGTCGGTCGGCGTGATGGACAAGTGAAGATTCGCGGTTTTCGCATCGAGCTGAAGGAAGTGGAAGCTGTCATCCGTGAGTTCCCAGGCATCAAGGATGCCACCGTGCAAGCTTTCGACGAAGAGGGAGGAACGGGCAAGTTCATCGCTGCCTACATCGTAAGCGACCAGTCGATAGACATCGAGGCGCTGAACCACTTCATCCTCGATCAGAAGCCGCCCTATATGGTGCCAGCCGTGACGATGCAGATAGAGGCCATTCCTCTGAACCAAAACCAGAAGGTAAACAAGAAGGCACTCCCGAAACCTGAGAAAAAGGCTGCGGCGGTGGAAGAGAGCCATGTGCCTATGAACGTGCTAGAACAAGAACTGCACGGGATGGTGTCCGCCATTGTGAACAATACCGACTTTGGCATTACCACCGTATTGGGCTATGCGGGACTGACCTCCATCGCCGCCATCAAGTTGGCGGTGCAAGTGAACAAACGCTATGGTGTGACCCTCGACGCCAAAGCGCTGGTGAAGAGCGGAACTGTACAAAGCATCGAGAATGAGATACTGAGAGAGACGCTCCTCCAGCCCCTCACGGCAAGGAAGGAAGGCAGTCACGCCAAAGGGCAGCACCCATCAGTTTCCCTCCATCAGGGGGAAGGGATGGCTCCCCTCTCATACGCTCAAACGGGCGTCTACTTCGAGTGTCTGAAGAATCCGACCTCGACTCTCTACAATATTCCTTACCTGCTAAGTTATCCCGAGGGCATCGGGGCTGATCAAGTGGCTGATGCGGTGAAACAAGTGGTGGAGGCCCATCCCGAATTGAGCGTTCACTTCACCACCAACAGCGATACCATCGTGCAGACTTTGGCCGACCGTGTGCCTGTGGAAGTACCCATCACGGAGATGAACGAGGAGGCGTTGGCGATCTACAAGAATGAGTTTGTACGCCCATTCAACCTCCAGAAGGCGCCGCTCTACCGATTTGAAGTGGTGAAGACCGTCCGTGGCGTTCACCTGCTGATGGATGTGCATCATCTGGTCTTCGACGGTGGTTCCGCAGACTTGTTCATCCGTCAGGTAGCCAGCATTCTCGATGGGGGAACCATCGAGAACGAGGAGTACACCTACCTCGACTTTGTCAGCGATCAGCAGGCTGCCGAGGACAGCGAGACCTTCAAGGCCGCCCAGCAGTTCTTTGCCGAAAAGTTACAGACCTGCGAAGGGGCAAGTGAGATTCCTGCCGACTTGCCCAAGACGGATCAACAGGGCTGGATGGGTGAGGCGCTCTGTCCTGTGGACATCAATGCCATCGTTCAGCAACTCTCCTCACTCAATGCCCAACACGCCTCGTTCATCACGCCTGCGCATCTGTTCTTGGCTGCCACCGCCTACGTGGTATCGCGCTACACGAACAACCGCGAGGTGTATCTCAGCACCATCAGCAGCGGACGCTCCAACCTAAAGATTGCTGACACAGTGGGCATGTTTGTCAACACGCTCGCCCTTGGGCTGAAGATGGACGACGTGACGGTGACCGACTACCTGCGTCAAGTCAGCGACACTTTCGACGAGACCCTACGGCATGAGGACTATCCTTTTGCCCGCATCGCCGCCGATTACGGTTTCCATCCCGCCATCTCCTACGCTTATCAGGTGGGTGTGCTGTCTGAGTACACGGTGGGCGGCAAAACCATCGGACAAGAGCTGCTGGAACTGAATGTGCCCAAGTTCAAAATCAACATCAAAATTGAGCCGCGCGGCATTCTGGTGCAATATGACGATGCTGCCTACACCGCCGCCACGGCACAGGGGCTGGCTGAGAGCATCGCTGCCACCGTACAGCATATCTTGGCACAGCCCAATAGCAAGTTGCGCCAATTGTCCATTGTTAGCGCCAACCAAGAGGAGCAACTGAACCGCATCCGTCAGACAGGTTCAGGCGATGCACCATTCAAGCTGTTCTACGAAAGCATTGTCCATTATGCCCAGACACAACCTGACCGCATGGCACTCATTGCTTGCGATGCCCAATTCACCTATCGCGAGTTTGACCAAGCCACAAACCGTATCGCCAATGCCCTCCATGGACGTGGCGTTCGTGAAGGAGACCGTGTGGCACTCCTGCTGCCACGTACCAGCCGTCTCATCCTTTCCATGTTTGGTGTCCAGAAGGCTGGAGCCGCCTATATCCCTTGCGACCCTGAATACCCAGCCGACCGCGTGAAACTGATTCTGGAGGACAGCGGTGCCAAACTGATTATCACTCCTGAAGTGGCAGAAGAACTACTTCAGGAGGAAGACACCACGCAGCCCCAGACCTCGCTGACGCCCGATAATCTCTCTTACCTTATATATACCAGTGGTTCTACGGGTCGTCCGAAGGGTGTCATGCTGCGCCATGAGGGGATGTGCAACTATGCCACCGCCCTACCAGCAAATGTGGAGGCATACGCTGTCGCCAATGCCGCCGAGAGCATTTTGGGCGTCACCACCATCTCGTTCGATGCTTCGCTCCATGAGATTGCCATCTCGCTGTTCAACGGACTCACCTTGGTGTTGGCCAATGAGGAACAGACCAAGAATCCGCTCGACATGGCAGCACTCATCCGCGAACACCATATCGGTTATGTGTCGGCCACACCTTCACAATGGCAGACGTGGATCTACAGCGATGAGTTTGTGGAGGCCATCCGCACCGTGCCCATCATCCGCTTCGGTGGTGAGAAACTGCCCGAGAGTCTGCTTCACCAGATGCAGCAACTCACCCCGTCGCGTATCTTGAACACATACGGTCCGACGGAGACCACCGTCTCGTCGAATATCCAGGAACTGACCCATGCCGAGCGTGTCACCGTTGGTCGTCCACAACTCAATGTCAAGGAGTTCGTCGTCGACAGCGATGGCAATGAATTGCCTGTAGGCGTGGTGGGCGAGTTATACATCGGTGGCCGTGGTGTCGGCAGGGGCTATAACAACCTGGACGAAATGACCCGTGAGCGCTTCATCGACTATCACGGCACTCGCATCTACAAGTCGGGCGATTATGCCAAGTGGGCACCTGACGGCGACGTGTTCATTTTAGGACGCAAAGACCACCAGATCAAGCTGCGTGGACTTCGCATCGAACTTGGCGAGGTGGAGAATGTCATTGCCCGTGTGGAAGGGGTGAAGAACGTGGTCATCATGATTCGCCAGCTTTCGGGCAAGGAGCACCTTTGTGCTTACTTCACAGCCGATCGCTCCATCGATATCACCCAGATGAAGACCGAAATTAGCAAGAGCCTGACGCAGTACATGGTACCGACCGCCTATTTGCAGTTGGAGAAGATGCCTATGACGCCCAATGGAAAGACCGACCTCAAGGCGCTGCCTGAGCCTGAACTGGCCATCAGCGGCGACTACGAGGCACCAGCCAACGACACCGAGCGTACCTTCTGCGACATCTTTGCCGGAATTCTGCAGATGGAGAAAGTGGGTGCCACGGACAACTTCTTCGAACTGGGAGGAACCTCGCTCGTGGTTACCCGTGTCATCATTGAGGCTGACAAGGCTGGACTCCATGTGTCGTATGGTGAAGTCTTTGCCAATCCGACACCACGGAAACTGGCCGCACTGATCACTGGAGAGTCTGGAGAGTCCTGCGATGCATCTGACCCCGTGGCCTCCTTCGACTACACCGCCATCAACAACCTGTTGGAGCGCAACACGCTGGGCTTCTTCCGAGCAGGAGAGCGCCAGTCGCTGGGGAACGTGCTGATCACAGGTGCCACCGGCTACTTAGGCATCCACATCCTGAGGGAGTTGATAGACAGCGATGCTCCGAACATCTACTGTCTGGTACGCAGCAAGACCCAAGAGGCCGCTGAGAGCCGTCTGCGCACACTGCTCTACTACTATTTCGCACAGTCCTTCAAGGCGCTCTTCGGACAGCGCCTGCATGTGGTGCGTGGCGACGTGACCGAAGACCTCTCCCACCTCCTTCCTCAGACAGCTCAAATCACTACCGTGTTCAACTGCGCCGCAGTCGTGAAGCACTTCTCCGAGGGCACAGAGATTGAGGACGTGAACATCGGAGGCGCCCAGCGCTGTGTCGATTTCTGCATCCAGACGGGTGCCAAGCTCATCCACATCTCCACGGCCAGCACCCGAGGCCTTTGGGCAGGAGAAATCAAGGATGACATCTATACCGAGCAACGCCTCTACATGGGACAATATCTGGGCAACCAATACATCTCCTCGAAGTTCATGGCCGAGCGGTTGATTCTCGATGCTGTCGCCCTGCACGGACTCAATGCGAAGATCATGCGTGTGGGCAACCTGGCAGCCCGCAGCACCGATGGCGAATTCCAGGCTAACTTCAGCACCAACTCGTTCATGGGCCGCATCCGCATCTACAACATGTTGGGCTGTTGTCCGTTTGCCATGCGCAACAAGCGGGTGGAGTTCTCGCCCATTAACGAGGTGAGCCACGCCATTGTCCTATTGTCCACGACCCCGAAGGAATGTACCGTGTTCCATCCTTACAACATCCACAGCCAGTTCCTCGGCGATGTGCTCACAGGATTGACCTCCATCACAGGTGGCATCCGCTTCGTCGAGCAAGAGGAGTTCCAGCAGGCGATGGATGAGGCAGGCCAAGACCCGCAGAAAGCCAAGCAGATGGCAGCTCTGCTGGCCTATAAGGATATGGCCCACGGACAGAAGACCGTCGATGTGCAGCGCGACAACGACTACACCACGCAGGTACTCTACCGCCTCGGTTTCGACTGGTCGCCCACCTCATGGGACTACGTAGAGCGCATGCTCACCGCCATCGGAGGCTTCGGATTCTTTGAATAGATGAAAATATGAATCAAGAAGAGAGAACAGCATTCAACACCCAATACTGGAGCTTCCTGTGGTCATCCATCCTCATTGCCCTCTCAGGCTGTCTGGGCAATGTGGTCGATGGCATCATTGTGGGAAACCTGATTGGCGAGGATGGCGTGAGTGCCATCAATCTGACCAAGCCCGTGGTGCAGTTCATGTTCACCCTGAGCATGCTCCTATCGACGGGAGCTGGCATGTTGGTAGGCATGGAACTCGGCAAGAAAGACACACAGCGTGCCGCCTACATCTACACCATCTCCATGTTATCCTGTCTGGTGGTGGGTCTGCTGATGACCGCATGCGGCGCACTCATTCCCGACGTCATCACCAGATGGCTGTGCAACAACGAGCAATTGTTCCAACCCACGTTCGATTATCTGAAGGTCATGCTCTTGGGCGCACCAGCCTACATGATCATGTGGGCACTCTCCACGATGGTTGGTGTCGATGGCAGTCCGCGGCTCGTGTCCATCGCCATCCTTATAGACAATGCCGTCAACCTCAGCCTCGACCTCGTCTTCATCCAGTGGCTCGGTTGGGGCATCGAAGGCTCCTCGGCAGCCACCATCATCGGCCACCTGGTGGGCATCGCCTACATGCATGGACACTTCCGCTACAAGGACAACCACCTGCGCGTGGTGCTCCATGTGCAAGGCACAAGGCTCTTCTCCCAACTCAAAGCCATCATCTCCCAGGGAGCCCCACTGGCTGTCGCCTCCATCTGCCTGACGCTGCTCCTGCTCAGTGCCAACAGCATCGTGCTGTCATCGTTAGGGCGGACAGGCATCTTTGCCTTTGCTGTCTGCATGAACCTGCTGCAAATATACAACCTCTTCCTGGCAGGAGTCTGCCGAACCATCCAGTCGTTAGGCTCCATTCAGGTGGGCAAGGGAGACAACGAGGCCTTCCGTCTGGTTTTGAGCAAGTCGTTCACTTTCATCACCGTGGCCATGCTCCTTACCTGCGTGCTCGTTTGGATTGACCCCGAGGCCGTAGCCATGCTCTTCGGATGCAACGAACCCGACCTCATCGTAGTGGTGAATCATGCCCTGCGCATCTTCGCCCTCAGTTTCATCCCCTTCTGCTACATCTACGCGCTGATGATTGTGTACAAACTCTACGGCTACCACAAGATGGCACTCTTCCTCTCCTTCGCCCTCTCGCTCACCGTCATTCCCGTGCTATGGTTGGTCTCCCAGTTCTGCCCCTCTTTACTGTGGTACAGCTACCTGATTGCCTACCTCATCGAGGCCCTCCTCATCGTGCTCTTCCACCGTATAGGCCACATCAAATTCGAACTCAGACGGCAGGAACAGCGACAATAATATTCTTAAAAACAACGGATGTTTTTTTGTTTCACCGCTCGGCAATCTGAATATCGTAGGAGGAGAGGATGGTGATGATGTGCTCTTCGGGGAGAGGGAGTTCGATGAGCTGGTCGGCGAAGAGATTGGACTCGTACATCACGTGGAGACGGTAATCGCCAAGGCGAGGAGCGAAAATAGCTGTCTTGTGGAATCGGCGGGTGCTCACCTCGTCCTTCATCAAGGTAAGACCCTGGCGATGGAGGTAGAAGGCTTTGCCGTCTTCGTCGAGGGGTTCCATGACGAGGTAGAAGCGTCCAGCCATCTCGGTGTTGTGATTGCGGAAGGTGACGCTGAAGTCGGGCACCGTTCCGTTGACGATGTGATCGGGAATGTCGATGTCCTCGAGCGTGAGATAGGCGGTGGAGGAGGTGTCGCTCTGCAAGGTGACTTCATTCCCCTCGACACGAGCGATGAGATAGTTGGGGGTGCCAGTGCAGGTGAGAGCCTCGCGCCACTCCTTCCCTCCTTGCTTATCATTGTCGCGATACATGGGCACGATGGTGTAGGCACCATCTGCCACATGCGCCGGGATGGTCAGCAGGAGGGTATCGGTGTAAGTGGTGTCATCGACCTCTTCCAACAAGAACTCATGGCTGTAAGTGTGGAGGGATTCCACGATGTCATCGCCCTGCCGAAGCATAAGGGAGACAGAATCGGCATGCAGGTTCCAACCGATGTTGCAGAGGTCGTGGACGGTCAGCACGACTTTCTCTCGCTCATAGACGGGCTTGGGGTCGGGCTGGAGACTATCAACCACGGCACAGATGGATTGGAAAGCGAAGTTGTGCCGCTCGATCCCAGTGGCCTCACCATGATAGGTGGGCATGATGCCGAGGGTGAACATCTGAAGGAAGTTCATGCCATTTTCAGGACTGTCGTGGTCGTACCACGTGGGCTGGTCGGGCACCATGTTGGG
>JBGUMY010000263.1:0-14121 GCA_045117095.1 Bacteroidaceae bacterium
GTATGAGGAGGATCCGCGACTGGCAAACTCGTTCTTGAATGTGCCTGAGAATCCCATCATACTCTCTCCTTCTTCCGTCATATCGTCGAGAGTGAACGCAAAGGCTGTCGGGATGCGGATGATAAGTGCCACTTCGTCTGAGGACATCCGCGTACTAATCATCTCCACGGCCGATCCAGATGCTTTCAATACCAAGCGTGCATAGTCGTTGCGTTCTTTGCCCGGCTCATCTCCTTCAGGTATTTCGGGCCTCTCCTCACCCTCGGGCTCCATACCATCCTGTGGTCTTTGAGGCGGCGTGCGCTTGAAGATCATTTCGAAGTCCTCGGCAGGCTCCACATCGAAGCCCGTATTGTCTTCTTTCTGAGTGAAGCGGTAGTTAAACTGAGTGAGGTCCACAACGGTGTAGGACTGGAAGCCCAGCTGTTCCAGCTCGCTGCCTGGTTCCACAGACCTGACATTTTGCAAAATCTGCATGGCAAAGACGGTAGAGATTGTCCTGTCGAACACGGGATTGTTCAGCACATTCGTGTTGAAATCGCTGTTCAGATGGTTGGCACCCTCCCAAGATGAGAAGTTCAGGTTCTCGGCCAAGGCCTTCAGGTTGGCACGGGTGTTGGCAATGAACGCTTGACGAACCTGACCTCCTTTTTCCTCTTGCTTTTCCTCTTGCTTTGAGGTAGAGTTGTCGTCATCATTTGAACATGCTGTAAATGCTACAGCGCCGCAAATCAGGGTGGCGGCCATCACCCATCGAAACATTCTTGTTTTCATTTTTGTTCGTTAGTTAAAAGTTAAAGATATTAAATTTAGTATGTATTAGGAGTATTGATTTCCCTAAGGTCGTGTGCAAAGATAACAAGAAAAAATGGAACTCACACAAAAAAACAGGAACAAATTGAATGGTTGACCCCCAAATTAAGCATCAAAAGCCCATCATAAACATCATATTGAACTCACGTTATTCAAATTTGTATCCTTTAAAAGCTGCTTGCAGCCTATCCAACGAACAGTTACGTTGGGGTACAAGAATGTGAACAAGGCGTGGAAATAAAAATAAATCGCATTTTATTTTGTACTTCGCTCAGTTTGCAGTACCTTTGCAACAATAATTAGTTTGAACTATGACTAAGAAGTATGATTTTCTCATTATCGGTTCAGGTGTGGCCGGTATGAGTTATGCCCTGAAGGTGGCTGAAGCAAAGAAAGGCAAGATTGCCATCATCTGTAAAACCACCCTCGAAGAGGCGAACACAGCAAAGGCGCAAGGAGGTATTGCGTCAGTAACTAACCTGCTGGTCGATAACTTCGAAAAGCACATTGAGGACACCATGATTGCCGGCGACTGGATCAGTGACCCTGAGGCGGTGAAGCAGGTGGTGATGGGCGGTCCTGCTGGTATCAAGGATTTGGTGCGCTGGGGTGTGAACTTCGACAAGAAGGAGGATGGCTCCTTTGACCTGCATCGCGAAGGAGGACACTCTGAGTTCCGCATCCTGCACCATGCGGATGACACAGGGGCTGAAATCCAGCGCGGTCTGATGGCAGCTGTGAGAAATCATCCTGACATCGATGTGCTGGAGCATCACTTTGCCGTGGAAATCATCACACAGCACCACTTGGGCATCCGTGTGACACGCCGTACGCCTGACATCGAGTGCTTTGGTGCCTATGTGCTGAATCCCAAGACAGGCAAGATTGACACTTATCTGTCGAAGGTGACGCTGATGGCTACAGGTGGTACAGGTGCCATCTATGCCACCACATCAAACCCCAACATCGCCACAGGCGACGGCATTGCGATGGTGTATCGCGCCAAGGGCAAGGTGAAGGATATGGAGTTTGTGCAGTTCCATCCAACGGTGTTGTTCAACCCTGCTGAAACCCATCCTGCTTACCTCATCACGGAGGCAATGCGTGGTTATGGCGGCATCTTGCGTTTGCCAAACGGTGAGGAGTTCATGCAGAAGTATGACGAGCGTCTGTCTTTGGCTCCACGCGACATTGTGGCTCGTGCCATCGACAACGAGATGAAGATTCACGCCCTCGACCACGTATGTCTGGACGTAACCCATAAAGACCCAGAAGAAACGAAGCATCACTTCCCCAACATCTATGCGAAGTGTCTAAGCATCGGTATCGACATCACGAAGGACTATATCCCTGTAGCACCAAGTGCTCACTACATGTGTGGTGGCATTCAGGTGGATCTGGACGGACAGTCGAGCATCAAACGCCTCTATGCGGTGGGCGAATGTTCCTGCACAGGTCTGCATGGCGGCAACCGTCTGGCATCCAACTCACTCATCGAGGCTGTGGTGTATGCGGATGCAGCAGCAAAGCACTCGTTGGAGGTGATCGACCAGTATGAGTTCAATGAGAAGATTCCTGCCTGGAACGATGAGGGCACGATGACCAACGAGGAGAAGGTGCTCATTGCACAGGACGTGAAGGAAGTGGGACAAATCATGTCCACTTATGTGGGCATTGTACGTTCCGATCTGCGTCTGCACCGTGCTTGGGAACGTCTCGACCTGCTCTACGAGGAGACGGAACATCTCTTCAAGCGTGTGAAACCGACCCGCGACATCTGCGAGCTCCGCAACATGATCAACGTAGGCTACCTCATCACTCGTCAAGCTCTCGAACGCAAAGAGAGCCGTGGTCTCCACTACACAGTTGACTACGCAAAACATGCTCTCGATAAGAAATAAAACTAATCCGCTGCGCGGATGATTAAAAGGATTGGAAAGATTGAAATCAAAAAAAGAAAAGTAAATCAGATCATAGAAAATATTGGAAGAGATGAAAAAGGTACTATTATTTTTAGCTTTTAGTTTTTCATTGTTAGTTTCTGTGCAGGCACAGGACATGAGCATTCCGATGGATTCGGCAGTGCGCAAGGGTGTGCTGCCTAACGGATTGACCTACTATCTGCGCCACAATGAATGGCCAGAGAAACGTGCGTTCTTCTACATCGCCCAGAAGGTAGGTTCGATTCAGGAGGAAGAGGATCAGCGTGGTTTGGCACACTTCCTCGAACACATGTGCTTCAACGGCACGACCCACTTCCCTGGCGACCGCCTGAAGCAGTATCTTGAGACCATTGGTGTGAAGTTCGGTGAGAACCTCAATGCCTACACCTCGTTCGACGAGACCGTCTATAATATAGACAATGTGAACGTGGAAACACCTGGAGCCCTCGACTCCTGTCTGCTCATCCTCCACGACTGGAGCCATGACCTCCTGCTGGAAGGTTCGGAGATTGACAAGGAGCGTGGTGTCATCAATGAGGAATGGCGTTCGAGAAGTTCTGCCATGATGCGCATGTATGAGAAAGCGCTTCCTGTGGTCTATCCTGGCAGCAAATATGGCGAACGTCTGCCCATTGGTACGATGGACATCGTGATGAACTTCCCCCACGACGCCCTCCGTAGCTACTATCGCAAGTGGTATCGTCCAGACCTGCAAGCCATTGTGATTGTGGGTGACATCAATGTAGACGAGATGGAGCAGAAGATTCAAACCGTTTTTGCTGACATCCAACCTGCCGCACCAGATGCAGCCAAGTTTGAATACTATCCTGTGCCCGACAATGCGGAACCCATCGTTTCCATCAACAAAGATAAGGAACAGCGCACGAACTCCATCAACCTGATGTGGAAGACTGAACCCTTCCCACGTGAACTGAAGTCAAACATCAGCTACCCCATCCTCAACCTCATCACCAATGCCATGTCAAGCATGTTTGGCGAGCGCATCCACGATATCCTCCAGAAGGAGAATGCGCCTTTCCTTGGTGCCAGCTACGGCTATGGAGATTTCTTCGTGTCAAAGACCAAGGCTGCCTATAGTGCTGGTGTGGCTTGCGAGGACAACAAGTATGAGACAGGCTTGAAGGCACTCTACCGCGAGATTCTCCGTGTACAGAAATATGGCTACACTGCCGCTGAATACGAACGCTTCAAGTCTGAATACCTCTCACAACTCGAAAGCGCTTACCTCCATCGCGACAAGATTCAGAGCGGAAGCTTCGTGAATGAGTGTGTGCGCCACTTCATCGACAACGAGCCGATGCCTGGCATCGAATGGGATTACACCACCATGAACCAGATTGTGCCACTCACTACGGTTGAGGCTGTCAACCAATTTGTGCAGCAGAAGCCCGACAGCAATTTCGTGGTGATCATGTTTGCAGCCGACAAGGAGGACAATATCCTGCCCACGCAGGAAGACATCTTCCGTTGGATGGCTGAGGTGGAAGCTGAGGACATCGAGCCTCTGAAGGAAGAGGTGAACACCGAACCACTCATCGCCAAGATGCCAAAGCCTGGCAAGGTGAAGAAAATCAAGGATGACAAGTATGACGCCAAACTCATCACGCTGAGCAACGGCATCAAGGTACACGTAAAGAAGACCAACTTCTCACCCAACCAAATCAGCCTGAGTGGACACAGCTGGGGTGGTACATCGCTCTACAGCATGGATGAATTTGACCAAACGGAAAACATCGGCTGGGTGAGTGTCGGCGGCATCGGCAACTTCAGCGCCACTGAACTCAGCAAGAAACTGGCAGGCATTCAGGCTTCTGCCAGCACCTATGTCAGCACAGAGAGCGAAGGCGTATCGGGCAGTTGTGTGAAGAAGGACTTCGAGACGATGCTTCAACTCGTATATCTCAACTTCACGGCTCCCCGCAAGGATACCGAGGCATACAACTCTGCCATCCAGCGCAGCAAGGCCAATATGAAGAACCAAGAATTGCAACCTACGACTGCTCTGCAAGACACCATCGCCAAGGTCGTTTACAACAACCACAAACGTGCGCTCCGCACCAAACCTGAAGACCTCGACAAGATTAACTACGACCGCATCATCGAACTCCAAAAGGAACGTTTTGCCGATGCTGACGACTTCGAGTTCTTCATCGTAGGTGACTGCGACGCTGACACCATTGCCCCACTCTTGGCGAAGTACCTCGGTGCCCTGCCCACGAAGAAAGGTTCAGAAACCTACAAGGTCATCGACTTCAAGATGGTGGACGGCATCCACACGAACGTCTTCGAGAAGCATCAGGAGACTCCTAACGCCATCGTGCTCTTCCTTTACCATACACCGATGAAATACAACCTCAAGAATGTCCTCACCGTCAGCATGCTTGACCAAGTGATGGACATGATGTACACTGAATCCGTCCGTGAGGACGAAGGTGGTGCTTACGGTGTGCCTGTGGGTGCAGGCCTGCGCCGATACCCACAGGAGGAGGCTACCGTGCAGATTCAGTTGCCTACCGCTCCTGAGAAGCGTGAGAAGATGACAGCCATCGTCTATCAAGGTGTGGATAAGATGGTGAACGAAGGCCCGAAGGAAGAGGATGTGCAGAAGGTGAAGGAGTATATGCTCCGTTCGCATGAGGAGTCCTTGAAGCAGAACAGCTACTGGATGGGGCAGATGATGAACTACGTGCTCTATAACGAAGACAATGATGCCATCTACGTGGACACTGTCAACAGCATCACAGCCGCCGACATCCAAGAAGTGGCTCGCCAAATCTTCAAAAGCGGCAACCGCATCGAAGTCGGCATGACCAGCCCGATTGAGGAAAAATAATTCATATATCATAGCCATCCGACAAGCTTGTCGGATGGCTATTCTAATTGATCCATGATGAGAAAGATACTATCACTCTTAACTGTCAGTTTTTCACTTTTAGTTTCCTTTGCGCAAGATCCGCTACCTGTACCTTTGGTACCTGTAATGGGTACAAGCGCCACCACCCACTCTACCCCCGCTCTCACCGACTCCATCCTCAACAGTCCACTCAACAGCAACGGTCTACAGGATATTCCAACTCCCGACCCCCAACTCTCAACTCTCAACTCTCAACTGTCAACGGTCAAACTCTCCCTCGATCAGTTGGCGCGCGAGGCTGACCGTGCTCCTTTCATGGCAGGTATCAGTGTATGGGACTTGACGGATGACAAGTTCTTCTGGGGCTACAACAATCATAAGGTGCTGCGTCCAGCTTCTACCCAGAAAGTGCTCACCGCCATCTCGGCCCTCAGTGTCATTGGCGCACAGCACACCATCAACACACGTTCCTACTACACAGGCAGCATCGCGGCTGATGGCACCCTTCAAGGCGACATCTATGTGGTGGGCGATTTCGACCCCATGTATTCCCATGCTGACCTCAAGGAATTGGCACGTGCCATCCGTGACCTCGGCATCAAACGTATCAGTGGAAAGATTTATGGAGACGCCAACATGAAGAATGCCGACCTCTATGGAAATGGCTGGTGTTGGGACGATGTGCCCTCCAAGTATGAGCCTTATCTCTGTGCCCTGATGGTGGAGCGTGGCAGGGAATATCCGAACTTCGGTACGTATTCCAAGAGTGCAGCTTTCCACCCTGCTGCCCACTTTGCCTACTCCTTGGGGCAAGAACTGAAGAACTTAGGCATCACAGGCACCAGTGCAGCGGTCGTACCCTACGGCACCTTAGAATACACCTCCGGGGGGCGTAATTTCCACACTACCACACGCACCATCGAACAAGTGCTCCAGCGCATGCTCAAGAACTCCGACAATCTCCATGCAGAGGCAGTCTTCTTCCAGTTGGCCAATGCGGCTGTGGCAAAGCGCTGTTCGTGGAAGGACGGAGCCAAGCAAGTTGAGAACATCCTTCGTCGTGCAGGAGTTCCCTTGACGGGTATTGAAGTGGCAGACGGCAGTGGTGTGTCGCTCTACAATTATGTGACGGCTGATGCCCAAGTGGCGATGTTGCGTTATGCTTTCCAGAATCCGAACATCTTCCAGCCTTTCTACAATGCATTGCCGATTGCTGGTGTGGACGGAACACTCGATGAACGTATGCAAACCGGAAATGCCTATCGCAATGTGCGAGCCAAGACAGGAACGCTTGAAGGTGTCATCGCCCTCTGTGGCTATGTGACAGCCTCCAACGGTCACCAACTCGCATTCTCCATCCTCATCAATGGAACCCTCTCCGCCAAAGATGCCCGTGCCTACCAAGACCGCTTCTGTCAAGCGCTGGCTCAATAGAATGATACATCAATGAAAAGGGCTGCTCCATTGGGAAGCAGCCCTTTTCTGTTTTTTATTTCAATAAATCCCGTCCGATGTCTCTACGGAAATATTTTCCTTCGAACTTGATTTTGCTGGCTTCAGTGAAAGATTTGACGAGGGCTTCGTTCTGGGTTTGTCCATAGGAACTGACAGCGATGACACGACCACCAGCGGTGACCACCTGCCCATCTTTGAAGGCAGTACCAGCATGGAAGACCACTGAATCTTTCACTTCATCAATGCCCGTGATGGGAAATCCTTTCTTGTAGGCCTGTGGATAACCTCCGCTGACCATCATGACACAAACGGCAGCACGGGGGTCGAACTCCAAGGTCTTAGTGTCGAGATTGCCTTCCGCCACACCTTCGAGCAGGTCAACGAGGTCACTCTTGATACGCAGCATGACGGTCTCGGTCTCTGGGTCACCCATACGAACATTGTATTCAATAACGACAGGGTCGCCAGCCTTGGCGTAGGCATAATCACGATCGACCTTGATGAGTCCGAGGAAAATGAATCCCTTGTAGTCAATGCCTTCAGCAGCAAGTCCCTCAACAGTAGGCTTGACAATACGTTCCTCCACTTTCTTCATCCATTCAGCATCGGCAAAAGGAACAGGAGACACGCTACCCATACCACCTGTGTTGAGACCAGTATCGCCCTCACCAATCCGCTTATAGTCCTTAGCCTCGGGCAGAATCTTGTAGTGCTTGCCATCGGTCAACACGAAGACGGAACACTCAATGCCAGAAAGGAACTCCTCGATGACCACCGTGGCACTCGCCTCGCCAAACATGCCATCAAGCATACCACGAAACTCTTTCTTCGCCTCTTCAAGGGTGGGAACAATCAGCACGCCCTTACCGGCGCAAAGACCATCGGCCTTGAGCACGTATGGGGGTTGGAGGCTCTCAAGGAAGGTAATGCCCTCATCAATGTTGGTACCATTGAACGAACGGTAAGCAGCCGTTGGAATGCCATGACGACGCATGAAACTCTTGGCGAAATCCTTACTGCCTTCGAGCACAGCACCAGCCTTAGAAGGCCCAATCACAGGGACATCCTTCAATTGAGCATCTTGCTTGAAGAAGTCATAAACACCCTTCACAAGAGGATCCTCAGGACCCACCACCACCATATCGATGGCATGCTGAAGTACAAACGTCTTGATACCTTCAAAATCATCAGCCTTCAAGGGTACATTCTCACCCACGTCAGCCGTACCAGCATTGCCAGGTGCAATAAACAGTTTCTCAATTTTAGGGCTTTGTGCTATCTTCCAAGCCAAGGCGTGCTCTCTGCCGCCACTACCAAGTAGGAGTAATTTCATTTACGATTTGACAATTTACGATTTGACAATCTACAATTCAGGTACAAAGGTAGGAAAAATTAATGAGGAATGAGGAATGAGAAATGAGGAATTGTTACTTTTGCAACGAAAAAACACTCTGAATAGCAAATAATTCCTAATTCCTAATTCCTAATTCCTAATTCTTTACTACCTTTGCAACAAAATTCTTACACAACACCACAAAAATGAGCGCAAGGACTCTTGCTAACACCTTGACACGAACCGTTGAAGAACTGGCGCGTCCAGAATCGTACAAGGATCTCTATCATGAGCACAACGACGGTGTGCCATTGCCTTCGGGCGAAATATTGCAGAAGATAGTCGACCTTGCCAGAGGAATCATCTTCCCTGGCTATTATGGTCGTTCCTGTATCGACACAAACACACTGAAGTATCACTTAGGGGTGGACACAGAACAGCTCTATTCGTTGCTGGTCACACAGATTCAAGCAGGTTTGTCTTTCTCGAACTTTGAACAGGGAACAGCAGTTTTTGCCGCTTATAGTCCTCACACCATCAATGCGGAAATGCGTCGCATGGCGGAAGAGCGTGCCGAGAAGTTTCTCAGCCGTCTGCCCGAACTGCGCCGTGTGCTGGCTACAGACGTGGTAGCTGCCTTCAACGGTGACCCTGCCGCGAAAAACTATGCTGAAATCATCAGTTGCTATCCTGTCATCAAGGAATTGACGGTTTATCGCATCGCCCATGAATTATGGAACCTCGAAGTGCCACTCATTCCTCGTATGCTGACGGAGATGGCTCATTCGGAAACTGGCATCGACATTCACCCAGGCGCCACGATTGGAGAGTACTTTACCATCGACCACGGTACGGGTGTGGTGATTGGTGAGACCAGCATCATCGGCAAGAACGTGAAGCTCTATCAAGGTGTCACGCTTGGCGCGAAGAGTTTCCCACTCGACGAAAAGGGCAATCCCATCAAGGGCATCCCTCGCCATCCCATTTTGGAAGATGATGTGATTGTCTATTCCAATGCATCCATCTTGGGTAGAATCACCATTGGAAAAGGCGCTGTGATTGGCGGCAATATCTGGATTACGAAGGATGTGCCAGCAGGAGCAAGCATCACTCAACCAGCCCAAACGCTGCGCGGAGTTTGCCATTCGGACAATAAAAAATAATCATAAGAAGAAATGACTGAATTCAAGATAATCGCAAAGACCTTCCAAGGATTGGAGGAGGTACTTGCAAAAGAACTGATCAATTTGGGTGCCAACAACGTCGAGATGGGTCGTCGTATGGTAGCTTTCACGGGCGATAAAGAAATGCTCTACAAGGCCAATTTCTGTACACGCACGGCTGTGAAGGTGCTGAAGCCCATCAAAGAGTTTAAGGCTACAGATGCCGATGAGGTGTATGAAATAGTGAAGCAGATAGAATGGGAGAAGTATATGGACGTGAAGAGCACGTTTCTGGTCGATTCTGTCATCTTCAGCGAGAACTTCCGCCACTCGAAGTTTGTAGCCTATCGTGTGAAGGATGCCATTGCCGACTACTGGCGGGAGAAGACGGGTGATCGTCCCAATGTAGGCATCAGCAACCCTGACATTCGCATCAACGTACACATCGCTGAAAACGACGTGACCATCTCCCTCGACTCCTCAGGTGAAAGCCTGCACCAGCGCGGCTACAAGACGGCGACTGTGCCTGCTCCCCTCAATGAGGTGTTGGCGGCTGGTCTTATCATGCTGACAGGATGGGATGGAGAGTGCGACCTCATCGACCCATTCTGTGGTTCAGGCACCATCCTTATCGAGGCTGCTTTGATTGCGCAGAACGTCTATCCTGGCGTATTCCGTAAGGAGTATGCTTTTGAGAAGTGGAAGGACTTTGATGCTGACCTCTTCGACCGCATCTACAACGATGATAGCCAAGAGCGTGAGTTTGACCATAAGATTTATGGCTATGACATCAACCGTCAGGTAGTGCAGATTGCCACTGACAACGTGCTTAACGCAGGTGTGAAGGACATCGTGAGCGTGGAGCAGCGTGACTTCTACGAGTTTGAGAAGCCCCTCGACAAGGCCATCATGATCACCAATCCTCCCTATGGTGACCGCATCACAACCGATGACATCTTCGACCTCTATGAGACCATCGGCAAGAACCTAAAGCGTAACTTCGTGGGCAACGATGCTTGGATCATCAGCCACCACGAGGAGCTCTTCGACAAGATAGGCTTCCGTCCCTCTACGAAATACGCCCTGTTCAACGGTTCGTTGGAGTGTGAGTTCCGCAAGTACCAAATCTTTGATGGTAAACTGAGAGAACGTCGTGAGGAAGGTCTGGACATCAAGAGCGATGAGGAACGTCGTCACAACCTCAAGTTCAAGCCTCACAAGAAGAATGAGGATGGCGAATGGGGGAGCGAACGAAACACCGATGACGAAAGCCACTACTTCAAATCCAAGCCCTTTAGAGAAAGACCTTCTAAAGACCAACCATTTGAGGAGGAAGTGAGCAGAAAATGGGGTAAAGACGAACGTTGGAGAATGTTTGAAGCTGAAGATGAAGAAGAAGCCGAAATTATCAATCGCCACCTCGGCAAATGGGGCGACCGCAGGGTTTATTCCAACCCAACAGGTGGTCGCAACGAGAGGCCTTCCCGTTCCGATGACAGAGAACGTGAACGTTTCACGGATCGTGACTCACGTCAAGCAGCCAGAAAAGCTTTCTTCTCTGGTGACGCTAATGAGAAAAGAGCGTTTGGCGAGGGTCGCAAAGGAGATCGAGACGAGCGACGTCCACGTCGAGATGATGAGCGACCTGCTCGTAAATTCGACGGACAGAAAAAGGGTGATCGTCCGTTTCGAGATAAAAAGGACGGGAAGAAGTAAAGACTGTCCGTAACGTATCAAGATTGTACTGATGGCCAAAGGAGAGCAACATCCCTTTGGCCATCAATTGTTTTGCCTGTTCAGGTTTGCCACGAAAGCCATGAATCACCCACAGTTGCGCCACCCTACCCTCGTGTTTGCAAGACGATTCGAGTTCACGACGCAACATCAGCAATTCATCGAACGCCCTCACACAATGAATAACCATCGGCTTCTGCAACTCCTCTGCAAGGGCTATCTGGGCTTGAAAGGCTGCTATCTGCAAAGACAACGCCCCACCCTTCAGCTTATCCAAGCCGCACTCTCCTATTGCCCACACATCTTCACGTTTCGCTGCCTCACGAATCAAGGAAACCTCATCCTGCCAAGCATCGGTCACCTTCCACGGATGCAAGCCCACCGACAATTTCACTCCCTCAGGATAAGTCGGCAGCAAATCAGCCGCATCCACATTCAGCAGACAAGGCTCCTCTTCTATTATATAATATGTGTGGAAGTTGAACATAAGAATTAAGAGTTAAGAATTAAGAGTTGAGGGTTAAGGGGTAAGAGTTACCAGTGGAACTCATCAGGTACAGGATCATAGCCACTTCCTCCCCACGGATGGCAACGCAGGATGCGCCGACACGCCAAATAAAACCCTTTGAAAGGTCCATGTTTCTTGATAGCATCGATGGCGTAACGTGAACAAGTCGGGGTATAACGACATGTGGGAGGAAACATGGGTGAGATAACCGCTCTATAGAAATAGATGGGAAGCAGCAAGAGAAAAGCCAGGAAGGAATATATGCCTGAAACGATAGACGAGAGCATTTTCAAGAGGGGCATAGGCAAGGAACAAGAGTTAGCATTAAACTTGACAGCTTTAATATGATAAAAGCTTACTTATACTTGAGGTGGCATCAGTCGCGTTTCCTGCGGTTTACCCGCAGGACCCATATTCCTTTCCATCCGCTCTGCGATTCTAACCAACGCCTTCCTCACACTTTTCTGCACCACCAAGAACGAAGGGAGCGAATCAGTGATGCACACAAAAGCCAACGCCAACCGTTCGTTCTTGCCCTCCAATGCCTCCCATAGGATATGTTTGTTCAGCCGATAAGCTTCACGTACCAACCGTTTCATGCGATTGCGGTCAACAGCGTGACGGAAACGCTTCTTCGGCACAGACACAAGGATAGACACAGGAGGCTTCTCTTTCCCTTCAGCCTCATCCATCTTCATAAAAACAACACGCAGGGGAAACACTGCCATTGAAGCATTTCCTCCTGCGAATAGTTTATCGATGACAATCTGGCTGGTTAGCCGTTCACTTTTAGCGAATGTGCCATTCATTATACATTAAATCAACGTCTTGGCATAAGCCTCGATGATGGCTGGAACAGAACGCAGTTCTGCTGTGGGCTGATAATCCACGTGCAGACCTACCTCCTCCGCAGCCTTGATGGTCTTTGTACCCAGACAAGCCACCTTGATGTTTCTTTGCTTGAAGTCAGGGAAGTTCTTCACGAGTGAGTGGATACCCTCAGGCGAGAAGAACACCAGCATGTTGTAGTCGAAGGGTTCGTCTGACCTGAAGTCGTTAGGTACTGTATAGTACATTACGGCCTCATCATGCTCCACACCAGCCTCATCCATCATCCGGGTCAAATCATCTGTATGAGCAGACGACTGCGGCACAAAGTATTTCTCATTGCCGTGCTTAGCGATAATAGGCATGAGGTCGGGAATCAGTCCCGATTCTGGAAAGAAGTTCTTGCGCTTGCGATATTGCACATACTTCTGTATGTAAAGTGACACCTGCTCTGATTTGCAGAAATACTTCATGTCATCAGGTATCGACACACGCAATTCCTTGCACAAAGCAAAGAAGTGGTCAATAGCATGACGAGAAGTGAAGACAATAGCTGTGTGACCTGGGATAGATACCTTCTGCTGACGGAAATCCTTTGCTGTCATCGGCTCTATCTTGATGAAAGGTCGGAAAACCAAATCGATGTCGTATTTTTTTGCTACCTCAAAATAGGGTGATTTTTCCGTTTGAGGTTTTGGCTGTGATACCAAAATCTTTGTTGCCATCAATACAATATATTTTTGACGATAAAACTCTCACTAAACCACATGACCAAATGCCCCACCACCAAAGCTGGAAGCAATTCGACGCTGCAAAAGTACAAAAAATTTAGCAAATAGGCATATTTTACGCCCCTAAAGTTAATGCACAACTTATAAAATAACAGGATTTCGTACAGAAAAGCTACCAAAATGGTACTCCAAATGACAATTTCCTCGTCCAAATTGAAGAACACATCCATCAGTGCAATAGGGTAAAAAAAGAAGGCTGTCAAGGAGGTCATCAGGAAGTAACCAGACATCCAGGAACGGCTCGATTCACGGTCGAAAAACACCCAATTCACCAACACATAAGTCCACGCTTTAGCATAGATGAAACAGAGGCAAAGCACAAATCCTGCACCAAACAACCAATAAGGCACACCCAACGCCACCCCCACACGGCTCTGGTCAAGCATATCATCGAAAAAGATGATGGAAAGACTCAAAGCACTCACGGTTATCAGCAAGAACACATAAATCGCCTCCATCGTATTGTCTTCTGCCTCATCGCCCTTCACATAGAAACGCTTATTGGTGAAGAAAGCCTTCAGCCGAAACAACAATCCTGAACGGCCACGAAACATCACCCAAGCCAGCACGAAGAACATCAGCACCATCCCCCCCACAATGTAGTCATCGCTCGATGTCCTGTAGCCCAATTCCTTCATCGCCACAGTACGCCCAGGCACAGACTTTCCTATCTGATAG
>JBGUMY010000264.1:0-3012 GCA_045117095.1 Bacteroidaceae bacterium
TCTTTTAATCATTTTCTTGCCGTTCTGAATGTAGAGCGAGCCTTTCACGGGCTGCTTCACCTCGATGCCCATCAGGTTGTAGATGCGGTCATCGGAAGGATGAGCGACCTTGACGGCATCGATGCCTACCGTAGCGGTCACATCTGTGTACTGCACCTTCCCATCGGCGATGGTGACTGTGTAATACTTGTCAGAGGTGAGGTAGGTGATGTCGCTGGTTTGTGGCTTGCCGTTGCCTTGGTTGAAGATGATGTTGAAGTAGTAGTCGAAGGCCGTGATGTCCACCGTCTGATAATACCACGTCTCACCATCAATCACCTTGGTGGCTGGCTGTTTGCCTGGCCATCCGCCATTCAACGGAGTGTTGTTGTTGCTGTCCCAAATGTAGAAATAGACAGGGGTGAAATCGGCTTTCACATAGATGGTGGCCGTATGTGGCGTGAACTGCTGTGCCTTCTCTTTCTCGGCTTGCACCTCAGCTGCGATTTGAGTCTCGACAGCATCCCATCCAGCCGCAGCAGTTGCGTCCAGATAATAGATGTAGTCGGAGGCTGAGCAGACTTTGGTGTAGCCAGCAGGAGCTGTGTAAGCAGCAGGAGTCTTGCCCACCACACAGATGAGCGAACCCTTCGTACCCGTTGTCTTCACTGCATAGTAGAGCTGTGCAGAAGCCAACTGCTCGTAGGTGCTGGTGGAAGTGATGCCTGCCAAATTACGTGCTGAAATCATGCGTTTGATGTCGCTCTTGGCATTGAGCCAGTGTTTGAAGAACACACAGGGTGTGCCAGGCATCGCCAACAGATAGGCATTGGCAGCCAATGTGTCTGCCTTGATGGGGTCTTGCTGAGCCGTCGAAGAGCGATATTCCGTATCGTGATTCTCCACAAAGGTGACAGCGTAAGGACGGTAAGCCTCCTGATAGACAAGCGGATAAGCACCCGTGTCAGATTCCTTGCCCTGCAGGAGCGTCCAGTTGTTCTGATTGATGGCATCACGCACACGGTAGCGGAACTGGAAATCGAAGGCAGAGGACGTTGGAGTGCCATTCACCTTCGTGCCGTCAATCCACTTCTTGATGACACCTGAACCATCCCAACATTCACCCACAGAGAAAGCAGGCTGAGAGGCAGAGTTGTAGTCGGCAGTGAAGGAGGCGCTGTAGCCTTTCACCATGTCGTAGCGGAAGCCCATGTAGCCAAGGTCGTTGAGAAGGTAGTCGAGGTAGGCCTTCACCACCTTCTGCACATTCTCCGACTTGTGGTCGAGGTCACGACAACCATCCCAACCCTCGCCTGTGTCGTTATTGGCAGAGAGCGACACACCATTGGCTGTGGCTGTGGCAAGGGTGGAGCCGCCATCGTCGTTGCGGCAGATGTCTGTGCTCTGCAACTGATAGGTCACACCTTTGTAAGTCTCAGCAGGGAACGAATAGACGCCCACAGTGTTGTGGTGGTTGATGACCACATCCGCCACGGTGCCCAATCCCTTCTCCTTGAAGGTGGCAATCATGCTGCGCAGTTCGGCTTCTGAGCCAAAGGAGGAGTTCTGATTGAAGTAGTAGAGCGGCATGTAACCCATGTTGTTCTTGGTGTCACAATAGCCAGAGTTGGGCACCCAGATGAGGTCGAAGTAACGAGCCAGCTCATCGGCTTGCTCCGTCAACTTCGTCCATCGGGTATCGCCATAACTATCCCAATAGAAACCTTGCAGCATCACCTCCGACTGAGCCGAAGAGGGTAACGTCGCCAAACCCAACGTGAATAGTAAAAGGAACTTCTTCATGGTTTACCAATCTTAAAAGCAAAATGGAAGCAGAAAAGAAAGTCACTTCTTTTCCACTCCCATTTCTAACGTCAATTTATTGCTTCGTCAACACCACCTTGTTGCCTCCCTCGTAAGAGAGGTAGAGTTTGATGTTGTAAGAACCTGCTCCATCAGCAGGCAGGTCAAGGTCTTTACCACCATTCTGCGTGAGGTCGTTGTAGGCAGCAGGATCACCATTGGAGCCACCCCAGCTGATTGCCCAATCATCGTTCATGGCGAACTTGAAGCCGTTGGAGTCAAGATTGAGTGTAGCCTCCCAATAGCCACCCTCCACATTGTAAGTCATGTGGGTGCCCTGGTCAGCCTGATTCCATCCGTTGAAGTTGCCCACCACAGTGATGGAGTTCACCTTCGTGAGGTTGTAAGTGCCAGCAGCGAGGTCAACATCAATCTGATAGAAGCCTGCACCTGGGTCTGGGCAGTTGTCAGAGCCCTGACCAATCTTACCCTCGCCAATGCACTCGTAGTCGCCATCCCAATTGTCCTCGTTGGGCTTGAACTTGAACTGGCCATCCAAATAGTAGTAACCCTGGTACTTGCCATCGTTGTTAGGACCATAGAGCGGATGACTGGCTGACCAACCACTCTCGTTGCCAATCTCATAGAGCCATGAGCCGAAGTTCAGCGGCGTGATGGTGTAGGTCTGGTCGAGCAGGTTGATGGAGATGGTGTAATAGAGTCCACCGTTCGCTCCCTCATCAATCTTCCACGACTGAGCCACAGCGTCGTTCTGACCCACCACAATTTTGCCTTCGAGGTCGGACGTTCCATTGACAGCCACACCAACCATATCGCCACCCCAGAAACCTTCCTCACGGGTGTAGGCTGATGCTGGAGCAATCTTGAACCAATGGTCGCCACCTACAGCAGGAACTGTGACGGTGAACACAGGATTCTCGTAGGGGTCTTCGTCTCCGTTCGAGAGTTTGTAGGTCTGGTCAGAATCGCTCCAACCGTTTGCACCTCCCACATAGTAGTAAGCGCTCTCGATGACAGGAGCCTCAGGCGTCACTTTCAGACGCACCGTGTCAGTCAGCGAACGCACCACCGTTGTCTTGGCAGCCGAAGTGTAAGCGTAAGCCCTGGTGACGAGGGTGAGGTCACGAGCCGTAGGACGTTTGCCATACATCCCCTCCACCACAGTGGCGAGCGTGGTCTTGGCAACAGACACATCCTTGTCCTCTGCCA
>JBGUMY010000265.1:0-4415 GCA_045117095.1 Bacteroidaceae bacterium
GACGTGCCAACGTGCATATCCTTGATGAAGTCCGTGTGGACTCATACGGAAGTAAAGTGCCACTGAGCAATGTGGCTTCGCTCAACACCCCTGATGCGCGCAGCATTGCTATCAAACCTTGGGACAAGTCGATGCTCAAGGTCATCGAGAAGGCCATTATCGACTCTTCTGTCGGCATTATGCCTGAGAACAACGGTGAAATCATCCGTCTTGGCATCCCTGCCCTCACAGAGGAACGTCGTAAGGAACTGACCAAGCAGTGTGCCAAAGAAGCAGAAACTGCCAAAGTGAGTGTCCGCAATGCCCGTCGTGATGCCATCGAAAAACTGAAGAAGTCCATCAAGACTGGCACTCCAGAAGATATGGAGAAGGACTATGAGGACAAGGTTCAGAAGGCGCACGACAAGTACATCAAGAAGATTGATGGCATGCTGGAAGCCAAGAACAAAGAAATCATGACTGTGTAATGCTTCGGGCAACGCTCCGAAGAAATCTTTCAAGAAAAGATGCACGGACTTGTCATTCGGAACACGGGGTATAGTTATACCGTCAAATCAGATGCGGGAGAGGTCTTTGACTGCAAGGTCAAGGGCAACTTCCGCATTCGTGGTATCCGTACGACCAACCCTGTGGCGATTGGCGACAAGGTGACGTTCGTGCCTCAAGAGGTGGAGGGTGATATTGAGCAGGCTCGGCAAGGACTTATCACAGAATTGGATGACCGGAAGAATTACATCATCCGTAAGTCCGCTAACCTGTCGAAGCAGTCGCATATCATTGCTGCTAACGTGGATATGTGCTTCCTCATTGTCACCATCAAACAGCCCGAAACCCCCATCCAGTTCATTGACCGATTCCTGGCATCAGCCGAAGCGTATAGCGTGCCTGTCACGATTCTCTTCAATAAGATTGACCTCGTGGATGATGAATGGAAGGAGTACCTCGATGGAGTGGTGAATCTCTATGAAACCATCGGATATCCCTGTCGGAAGATTTCAGCCACAACGGGTGAAGGTGTGGAGGAACTGAGAGACGAACTGAAAGGACGAATGACCCTGCTTTCAGGGAATAGTGGGGTGGGGAAATCGACCCTCATCAATGCCTTGTTCCCTCATCTGAATCTTCGTACCAGCGAAATCAGCGATGCCTATGAGACAGGTAAGCATACCACAACCTTCTCCGAAATGTATGAGGTGGGCGATGGTGGCTATATCATTGATACGCCTGGCATCAAAGGCTTTGGTACCTTCAACATGAAACGGGAAGAGGTGAGCCATTACTTCAAAGAGATTTTCCGATTCTCAGCCGACTGTCGTTTCAACAATTGCACCCATACCCACGAACCTCATTGTGCTGTTCGTGAGGCTGTAGAACGTCACGACATTGCCGAAAGCCGTTACAACTCCTATCTCTCCATGCTTGAAGATGAAAAAGAAGACAAATACAGACCTGCATATTAAAGTGAACAATGAACAGTTAAAAGTGAAAAATCTATTCTACCTGCCATCTGGATGGTGGATACTTAGATTTTTCATTTTTCACTTTTCACTTTTCACTTGTTTAGTTTCTTCTGCCCAGACTTATGAGTCCTATATTGAGCAGGGGCTTGCGGCGGCACATCAACAGCAATATGACGAGGCGATAGAACAGTTTCGTCAAGCGCTCCGATTGGCTCCTGATGATATTCGCAATGCCCTCACCTACGCCAACATCGCCCAGATGCAATTGGCGAAAGGGGATGCCCGTCAGGCGGTGAACAGTTATGATATGGCATTGGGGATTGCTCCAGAGAATATTCCCATCCTTCAGGCACGGGCTAACCTGCTGCTTTCCTTGGGCAACGTGAACCAAGCCATCCTTGACTATACCAAGATTCTCGACATTACGCCCAACGATACCTTGGCGCTCCTCAATCGTGCCTATATTCATCAGCAACGCCGTGACTATCAGTCGGCCAAGACTGACTACGAGCGGCTCTTGACCCTCCAACCTAATCATTATGCCGCTTTGTTGGGCGTTGCTATTCTATTCCAAAAGGCAGGGAAGCCACAGGAGGCCATCACACGGCTCTCTCTCTTGATTGACCAACATCCAGACAAGGCTGAACTATATTCCGTTCGTGCTGAAATCGAAGCTGAGGCTCATCAACCCGAACTGGCACTGATGGATCTTGACAAAGCCATTTCCCTTGATCCTGATAACAAGAATCTGATTCTTACCCGTGCTTACCTTCACCTCCATGAAAACCATAAACATTTGGCGCGTCAAGACTTCGAACGAGCCATCGAACTGGGTGTTCCACGAGGACAACTGAAAGAAGAACTGAAAAATACTAAATAGTTTTTTATTTTTCATTGAAAATACCTATCTTTGCAGCACAAATGCAACTTGAATGAAAGAACAGACGAACGAACGAGAGCAAAATCAAGCTCGATTGGATTCTGCCGAGCGAGGAGGAAGAAGGCGAAGCCAATTTGTTATATCTGAAGCGAAGGTGGAGACCGCAGTTATTGTGGGTCTTATCACCCCTCAGCAGAATGAGAAAAAGACGGAAGAATATCTGAATGAATTGGAATTCTTGGCGGAGACGGCTGGAGCTAAAGTCATCATGCGCTATACGCAGAAGGTGAATGGCCCCAGCAGCGTGACGTATCTGGGTAGCGGTAAGTTGGAGGAGATTGCCCAGTTCATCAGGCAGAAGGAGGATGAGGAAGACCCTGTGGGTATGGTGATTTTCGATGATGAACTCTCGGCCAAACAGATCCGTAACATCGAGCAGGCGCTGCAGGTGAAGATTCTGGACAGGACGAGCCTTATCCTTGACATCTTTGCCATGCGTGCGCAGACTTCTGCTGCCAAGACTCAGGTGGAATTGGCACAATATCGCTATATGTTGCCGCGACTCACTCGGTTGTGGACGCACTTGGAACGTCAGCGAGGTGGTAGTGTGGGATTGAGAGGTCCTGGTGAGACGCAGTTGGAGATGGACCAGCGTATCATCCGTCATCGCATCTCCTTGTTGAAGCAGCGGCTCGTGGAGATTGAGCAGCAGAAGAACACGCAGCGTAAGAACCGTGGACGACTCATCCGTGTAGCTTTGGTGGGATATACCAATGTGGGCAAATCGACCCTGATGAATCTGTTGGCCAAGAGCGAAATCTTTGCTGAGAACAAACTCTTTGCCACGTTGGACACCACCGTTCGCAAGGTCATTATCGAGAACCTTCCTTTCTTGTTGTCTGACACCGTTGGATTCATTCGCAAATTGCCCACCGATTTGGTGGAGTCTTTCAAGAGTACCCTCGATGAGGTAAGGGAGGCAGATTTGCTGTTGCATGTGGTCGATATCAGCCATCCCGACTTTGAGGAGCAGATTCAGGTGGTGGAGAAGACCTTGGGTGATTTGGGTTGTGCTGACAAGCCGATGATGATTATCTTCAATAAAATCGATGCCTATACATGGGTGGAGAAAGAGGAAGACGACCTTACGCCTCGCACCAAAGAAAACATTCCTTTAGATGAGTTGATGCGTACTTGGATGGCAAAACTGAATGACAACTGCCTCTTTATCTCGGCAGTGAAGAAGGAGAACATAGACACATTGAAGGAGACGCTCTACAAGAAAGTGCGTGAGTTGCACGTGCAGAAGTATCCTTACAATGATTTCCTTTACGATAATTATGACATAACCGGAGAAATAAAATAAAGATGAGAGAACTGACTGTAAACGAAATCGCTCAATTGGAAGAGCGTGGATGTTGGGCTGAAGATTGGTCGGACATCATGGTGGATGAGGCATTTGTGCCTACCCAAATGGAACAAGTGATGCTTTATGGGCATGTGGAAATCGGTAGCCTCAGTGGTTTTGTCGAGTTGGAAGAGGGGTTCCGTCGCCGTTGCTGCGTAAGGAATGCCGTGCTGCGCAATGTGACAATAGGAGATGGCTGCTTGGTGGAGAATGTGCGTGGCTACATCTCCAACACGCAGATTGGTGACCGCTGCTATATGGCTAATATCGGTGTCATCACCAATCAGGAAGGCAGCACCTTCGGCTGTGGCACGGAGATTTCGGTGCTGAACGAGGGTGGTGATGGCAACATCGTCATCTTTGAGGGCTTGACGGCCCAATTGGCTTGGTTGATGGTGAACTTCCCCAAGGCTAAGACCTTGGCCAACTGTCAACTCTCAACTGCCAACTCTCAACTCTCAACTCCTCACATCGGTTCAGGGTCTCGCATTGTGGATGTGAAGGAGATGAACAATGTGAAGATTGGCGAGGGATGTGAGGTGCAAGGGAGTTGTAAATTGACCAATTGCACCATCCTCAGTACGGATGATGCAGGCACACTCATCGGTTCTGATGTCATCATCGAGGACAGTGTGGTGGCTGCTGGAGCCAGTGTCATCGATGGCGC
>JBGUMY010000266.1:0-1496 GCA_045117095.1 Bacteroidaceae bacterium
TATCGCATCACCGGCAACGAAAACTATCTGACTGGCGCCTTGCGTGTGATGGAAGGGCGTGTGCTGGTGATGAACGACCGTGCCGAGGCTGAGAAGAAGAAGTTGAGAGGGGCATTGGGCGCCAAGACGAACGACGCTGAAGCCATTGCCTACGTGTTTGAAAAGGGCGTGTTGGGTGGTACAGGCAGCATTGGTGGTTCGGTGGATAACTACGGAACCATCGAGCCTGGTGATGATGGCATCGGCACATTGGCCCTAAAGAATTACGCCACAGCGAAGAACACGAATCTCTTTGTGCGTCCAGCCTCTGTGTTGCGCTTCGAGGTGGCATCGACCACCAGTCACGACCAACTCTCTGTCAATGGCAGCGTGAAGTATTTCAATATGATGGAGGACTTCACGACGAGCGACAAGATGCCAGTCATGGAGATTGTGCTCGATGAGAATGCCGATGTGAAAGTAGGAGACGAATTTGTCCTGCTCACAGCCAAAAGCAAGACATCGGCGGCTGGCGATTGGCACTTTGACCTGAAACAACCTGCACGCTATACTTGGGAGATTGAGGAAAAAGGAGAAGGAGGAACGTACACCGTGACTCTGAAACTGGTGTCCCTGAAGGATGCGGATCATCCCGATGACCCTGACAACCCCGATCATCCCGACGATGAACGTATGGGTGCCTTCTACGATGATGGCATCGACGACAAGACCGATAAGACTACCTTGCGTGAGTATGCCGAGAAGAACGGCAAGTACATCGGCACCGCCATCTCCACGTGGAAGAACGACATCACCAACGACAACCTCGCAGAGACCAAGGAGGTGAAGCAGCAGTTCAACATGCTCGTGGCTGAGAACGAGATGAAGTGGGATGCTCTGGAGCCTTCGCGAGGAAACTTCAGCTACGGAGGTGCCGACAACCTCGTCAACTTCGCCAAGAAGAACAACATGAAGATGCGTGGGCATTGTCTGGCTTGGCACTCGCAGTTGCCCGAATGGGTGTCGAGCGATGGCAAAAAGAATGATAAGAACTGGAGCCGCACGGAAGCACTGAAGATCTTGGAGACTCACATCACCAACGTGGTGAAGCACTTCAAAGGGAAGGTGGTAGAATGGGATGTGGTGAACGAGTGCCTAAGCGATGACCAGACCACCGTCCGCACCAATCCCGATGCTTACGACCTGCGTGAAAGTGTATGGACAAAGGCCATCGGCGAAGACTTCATCGACTCTGCCTTCGTCTATGCCCACCGTGCCGACCCCAATGCCATCCTCTACCTCAACGACTATAGCGTCGAACTGCAAGGCAAGGCAAAATCGACCGCATTCTACAACCTCGCCATGCGTCTGAAAGCCAGCGGCATCCCTATTGACGGTGTGGGTCTACAATGCCACTTCTCCATCGGCGACGTTGATTCCGTGAAATTGGAGAAGACGATCCAGCGCTTTGCCGAGGCGGGACTCAAGTGCATCATCACCGAGTTGGATATGGGCAT
>JBGUMY010000267.1:0-2811 GCA_045117095.1 Bacteroidaceae bacterium
TAAAGAAATTCAAAATAGGTGTGGCATACGGAAAGTATCACGTGGCCTCATCTTCTCTACTTATCAACGCAGGTTTTTCATTATGAAGAAAATTATCATTGCAATAGACGGCCATTCCAGTTGCGGCAAGAGCACGATGGCGAAGCAGTTGGCCAAAGAGATTGGCTATGTATATGTAGATACAGGCGCGATGTATCGTGCCGTCACTTTGTATGCCATGCGTCATGGCCTCTATCCTGACGAGGGCATTAAGGAAGCGGAACTGAAGGCTGAGATTGATGCAGGACACATCCAAATCAACTTTAAGTTCAACCCAGAGACAGGACGTCCAGACACCTACCTGAATGGAGAGAAAGTGGAGAACGAAATCCGTCAGATGGATGTGAGTAACCGCGTGAGTCCCATTGCCGCCCTACCCTTTGTGCGTGCTTTGTTGACCGAACAGCAGCAAGCGATGGGCAAAGAGAAGGGAATCGTGATGGATGGTCGTGACATCGGCACAGCCGTTTTCCCCGAAGCAGAGATGAAGGTATTTGTGACAGCTACCGCCAAAGTGAGAGCACAACGCCGTTTCAAAGAACTGATGGGCATGGCTAAGACGCAAGAGGAAAAGGATGCACTGAACTTTGACGAGATTCTGAAGAATGTGGAGGAGCGTGACTACATAGACTCGCATCGTGAGGTGGCGCCACTCCGTCAGGCAGAGGATGCCATTGTGTTGGACAACTCAGAACTGACGAGGGAAGAGCAAAGTGCATGGCTGTTAGAGAAATATAAGGAAATCGTACAATGCTGATCGAGATAGATGAGGGGTCGGGATTCTGCTTTGGGGTAACAACAGCCATCAAGAAAGCAGAGGAAGAGCTGGCAAAGAGCGAGTCGCTTTATTGCTTGGGTGACATTGTGCACAACGGCAGAGAGGTAGAGCGTCTGAAGAAAATGGGCTTGATGACCGTGGGGCACGAAGACCTCGACACCTTGCACGACACGAAGATGATGCTCCGTGCACATGGTGAACCCCCTCAGACATACCTCAAAGCGAAGGCACAGAACATCAGCCTGATTGATGCCACCTGCCCTGTGGTGTTGAACCTGCAAAGGCGCATCAAGAAAGCCTACGAAGAAGGGGGTCAGATTGTCATCTATGGGAAAACAGGACATGCCGAAGTGGTCGGCTTAGTGGGCCAGACGGATGGAAACGCCATTGTCATCGAGAACTTGGAGGATGCCAAGAAACTGGATTTCAACCATGACATCCAGCTCTTCTCACAAACAACCAAATCGTTGGAAGGTTTCCGAGAGATTGTCAAATACATTGAGGAGAACATTCAGGAGGGCGCACGTTTCAACTACTTCGATACCATCTGCCGAAGAGTTGCCAACCGAATCCCCAGCATCCGAAACTTTGCGGCACAGCATGACATGATTCTCTTCGTGTGTGGCAAGAAAAGCTCGAACGGCAAGGTACTCTACAACGAATGCATGTCAGTCAATCAGCACACCTACATGATAGATGCTCCTGAAGAGATTGAGAGCCAATGGTTTGAGGGTGTCCATTCCGTAGGCATTTGTGGAGCGACAAGCACGCCCAAATGGCTGATGGAGGATTGCAAGCAAAAAATCGAAGAAGAAATTGTCAGCACAGGAGATGCCTCATGAAGAAATTAGATTACGAACTCATAGAATTGCCCAAGATCACTGACCCACGCGGCAACCTTACCGTGGCTGAGCAGATGAAGAATGTGCCATTCGACATCAAGCGAGTGTATTGGACATACGATGTGCCTGGAGGGGAAAGCCGGGGCGGACATGCTCACAAGAACCTCTATCAGTTGGTAGTGGCGATGAGCGGCAGTTTCACGGTCACGCTCGACAATGGCGAGGAGCATGAGACCATCTTGCTGAATCATCCTTGGCAGGGATTGCTCATCAAGCCCAACACGTGGCGAACATTGGATGATTTCTCCAGCGGTGCGGTGTGCATGGTGCTGGCAAGCGAACTATTTGATTTGGACGACTACATCTACGAATACAACGAATTTCTCGATTATGTTCGACATCTTTAGATACACATCGGACAAGCAGTCAGCCTGGGATGCCTTCATCGCCAAGAGCAAGAACGGCACCTTCCTGATGTACAGAGGATATATGGATTATCACTCTGACCGATTCGTTGACTGCTCCCTGATGTTTTATCTGAAAGAAAAACTGTATGCCGTCATCCCAGCCAACATCCATGAAGACACCTTCTATTCGCACCAAGGACTGACCTACGGAGGGGTGGTGATGAACGAGAAGTGTACGGCGGCTGAAGTGCTGGAACTGTTTGAGGAGATGAATGAATGGCTGAGAGGGCTGGGAGTGAAGAAGGTGGTATATAAGTCCATTCCTCATATCTACAGCTCGATGCCATCAGAAGAAGACCTCTATGCCCTCTTCAGATGCGGCGCCACGATTGAAGCACGAGGTATTTCCACCTGCATCGACATTCAAGCCCATCCCAAATGGCGACAGAACCGACGGACAGCTTTGAACAAATCGGTCAAAGAAGGTCTTACGGTAGAGGTATCAGATGATTTGGAGAGTTTTTGGAATATCCTCGACACCAACTTGATACAATCGCATGGGATTCATCCTGTGCATACGCTGAGCGAAATGCAGCGACTGAAAACAGCCTTCCCAAGAAACATCGTGCTATGGGTGGCGAAGAATCCTCAAGGCAACATCCTTGCTGGCATCCTGATGTATCTGACAAAGAATGTCATCCACTCGCAGTACATCTCTGCGACCCCAGAAGGAAAAGCGTCAGGA
>JBGUMY010000268.1:0-3277 GCA_045117095.1 Bacteroidaceae bacterium
CAACAAGTTAGAAAAATCAAGCAAATAATAAATACAACAAATCTCATGGAAATCAACAATCAATACCTGTTAGATCATCTGCGCAGTATTCCAGACTTTCCGCAGAAAGGAATCAACTTCAGAGACGTCACTACCCTCTTCAAGGATGCCAAGGCACTTGAGATCATGGAAGAGGAACTCTATGAACTCTACAAGGACAAAGGCATCACGAAAGTAGTGGGCTTGGAAACGCGTGGCTATGTGATGGGAGCCATTCTTGCACGACGTCTGAATGCAGGCTTTGTGATGGCTCGCAAGCCTGGAAAACTCCCTTACAAGACCCTGAAGGAATCGTACACGAAGGAGTACGGAACGGACACCATCGAGATTCATGTGGATGCCATTGACGAGAATGATGTGGTGCTGCTCCACGACGATCTCTTAGCAACAGGTGGCACCATCAAGGCCGCCTGGAACCTCGTCAAGCAGTTCAACCCCAAAGCCATCTACATGAACTTCGTCGTGGAGATTCGCGATGAAGGATTACATGGAAGAGAAGCTATCGGCGATGGTATAGAGATCACCACCCTCCTCCGAATTTAAGTACGACTGGTAACAGAATGCCGCGATATTACAATCATCCTTAACATCAAGTGTACATTTGTTTCACGCTGATAATTGAGTAGTTAGCTCCAAATTGTTTCACGTGGAACAAAAGTAACACTTGAAGTGAGGAGCAGCAAGATGAGAGCCCGCAACATGACGAAAGATGAAGCAAGACTACAACGACTCAAGGTGATTGTGAACAGTCTCACAGAGGAGCCTGGATGCTATCAATATTTAGATAAAGATGGCACGGTGATTTATGTGGGTAAGGCAAAAAACTTGAAACGACGTGTCAGTTCTTACTTCAACAATTCCCCCAAGAATCGCAAAACGCAGATACTCGTCAGCAAGATTGAGGACATCAAATATGTGGTAGTTCCGACGGATGAGGATGCACTCATTCAAGAGAACAATCTCATCAAAGCTCATCAACCTTTCTACAATATTCTGTTGAAAGATGGAAAGACTTACCCTTCAGTCTGCATCACGAACGAGTATTTTCCGCGTGTCATCAAGACCAGAAACATCGATAAAAAGACTGGAACGTATTATGGTCCCTTCAGTCATACAGGAACCTTGAATGCGATGATGGAACTGATTGGAAAGATTTATCAGGTACGTCTATGTCATACAGCCATCACTCCCGAGAAGTTGGAACAGGGGAAACTAAGGAAATGCCTCTACTACGATATTGGGAAATGTAAAGCACCCTGCATTGGACTACAATCAAGAGAGGAATACTTAAAACAAATCGATGAAATCAAAGAAATCTTGAGTGGAAACACAAGGAACCTCTGTCAGAAATTGTTGGAAGAGATACAAATGCTGGCTGAGCATGAGCAATTCTTGGAAGCCGAAAACATCAAGCAGAAGTATCTTCTTGCGAAAGAGTTTGACAGCAAGAGTCGAGTCATCACAAGTACCAACCAAAACATCGATGTTTTCAGCATTGAGGATGATGAAAACAAGGCTTACGTCAACTATATGCATGTGGTGAATGGTTGTATCACACGGGTATTTACCAATGAATATAAGAAGCGGTTGGAGGAAACAGCCGAAGAAATCCTCTCCCTGGCGATTGTCGATATGCGTGAGCAATATGGTGATGAATCGAAAGAGATTGTCGTGCCGTTTGAATTAGACTTCACCCTCAAAGATGCCCAATTCATCGTACCTAAAGCAGGAGATAAAAAGAAACTGCTGTTCTTATCAGAATCGAATGTACGGCAGTATCGCATCGATGCCCTCAAGCAAGCCGAACGACTGAATCCTGACCAACGAAACGTGAATATTCTCAAGGAACTACAACGGAAACTCAAACTAAACAAGATACCGATGCGAATTGAGTGCTTCGACAATTCCAATATCATGGGACAGGATGCCGTGGCAGGATGTGTCGTATTCATCGGAGGAAGGAAGTCGAAGAACGATTATCGCAAGTACAATATTAAGACTGTAATTGGTCCCAATGATTATGCCTCGATGAGCGAGGTCGTATATCGCAAATATACCCACGCCATCGAGGAAGAAACTCCCCTACCCGACCTTATCATCACCGATGGAGGCAAAGGACAGATGGAGGTGGTCAGAAAGGTCATCGAAGACCAATTACACTTAGACATTCCTATCGCAGGACTCGCCAAGGACAGTCACCATCGCACCAACGAATTACTCTTTGGTTTCCCAGCACAAGTAGTAGGCATAGAGATGGATAGCCCCCTCTTCAAACTGCTGACCCAGATACAAGACGAGGTACACCGATTCGCTATCACGTTCCACAAGGAGAAACGTGCGAAGCATAATACGGAATCAGAGCTTGATCACATCAAGGGCATTGGAGCAGCAACCAAGATGCTGTTGCTCAAAAAGTTTAAGAGCGTCAAACGCATTAAAGAAGCTGATTATGAAACACTTAAAGAGGCTGTTGGCACAGCGAAGGCACAACTGATACATCAATTTTTCAATAACGAATAACAAAGATCATGAGAACAGTCATACAAAGAGTAACACATGCATCCGTCACTATTGAGGGTGTGAAGACAGCAGCGATTGGGAAGGGCTATTTGGTACTTCTTGGTTGTGAAAACGCTGATAATGAAGAAGATATAGCGTGGCTATCAAAGAAAATCTGTAACTTGCGGGTGTTCGATGATGAGAATGGAGTCATGAACAAATCCATCCTTGATGTAGGTGGTGAGATTTTGGTGGTCAGCCAGTTCACCCTTTGGGCAAGTTACAAGAAAGGAAATCGCCCCTCCTATCTAAGAGCTGGCAGTCATGAGATTACCATCCCTCTTTACGAACGCTTTTGTACGGTTTTATCGGAGGATTTAGGGAAGAAAGTGGCGACAGGAGAGTTTGGTGCTGAGATGAAGGTAGAACTGCTGAACGATGGTCCAGTTACCATCTGTATGGACACGAAGAATAAGGAATAAAATAAGACAAAAACATGGAAGAAAACAAGTATTTTGAGATTCTGAAACAATATGATTTGGAACTCGACGATGAGAAGGTGAAACGTCAGGTGGAAATCTTGTTGAAGGAACATTTAGCAGAGAATAACACCAAGGAAGTGAAGCAATTCCTATTGAATAGCGTGGAACTCACCACCCTCAAAACTACAGACAGCGAGGACAGCGTACTGAAGTTTGTGGAGAAGGTGAACAAGTTTGACGATGCCTATTCTGAATTG
>JBGUMY010000269.1:0-2840 GCA_045117095.1 Bacteroidaceae bacterium
ATGGCGTGTGGAGGAGAACGAGCCTATCCGATGCGATATGGTGGTGATGGTGAATGGTTTGCCTTTGGTGGTGATAGAACTGAAATCACCCTCGAACGAAAGTGTGGCAGAGAACGATGCCTACAGGCAGTTGCAGCAATATATGAGGAAATGCCCCTCGCTGTTTGTGTTCAATGCCTTCTGTGTGACCAGCGACATGTTGACCACCAAAGCTGGCACCATTACAGCCTCTGAGAAGCGCTTCATGGAATGGAAGACCAAGAATGGTGACTATGAATCGACAGTTGTAGCCGACTTTGAGACCTTCTTCGAGGGCATCTTCTGGCCATCACGTCTGACAGACATCTTGCAGAACTTCATCTGTTTCGACCATAAGGATGGCAAGTCTGCCAAGGTCATGTCGGCCTATCATCAATACTTTGCCGTGAACAAGGCTGTGCAGAGAACACAAGAGGCTTTGGAGAGGGATGGCAAGATTGGCGTGTTCTGGCATACCCAGGGGAGTGGCAAGTCGTTCTCGATGGTGTTCTATGCCCATCGGCTGATACAGAAGTTCCCCATGTGTACCATTGTGGTGATTACTGATAGAAATGATTTGGATGACCAACTCTATGAGCAGTTTGCAGGATGTGAGAAGTTCCTGAGACAGCCTGCCCAGCGAGTAGGCTTTGAACTGAACGAGAAGGGAAAGATGGTGGCAGCAGAGGGAGGTGGAAACCTCGATCTGAAGAACAAACTGAAGGATTTGGAAACTGGAGGCCTGATCTTCACCACCATTCAGAAGTTCAGGGAAGGTACAGGTGTGTTGAGTGAACGCAGAAACATCATCGTGATTACTGATGAGGCACACCGTTCGCAATATGGCGATGAGAAGTGGGACAAGAAAGCCAATAAGATGAAGAAGGGCTTTGCCCTGCTGATGCGAGAAGCCTTGCCCAACGCTTCGTTTATTGGCTTCACAGGCACGCCTATCTCAGAACGAGACAGAGATACGGAAGAGGTGTTTGGCAACTACATCGACGTGTATGACATGACACAGGCTGTGGCTGACGGTGCCACAAGGCCAGTGTATTATGAGAGCCGTGTGATGAAGCTGAACCTTGACGAGGATGCCATGAGGCAATTAGATGCAGCGTTTGATGCTTTGGCGGATGAAGGGGCAACACCTGAACAGATAGAGGAAGCCAAGCAGTCAAATAGTGGCATCAAAGGCATCCTGCACAACGACACGGTAATAGCAAGCTTGTGTGAAGATATTGTGACGCACTATGAGGAGAACCGCCAGTATGAACTGACAGGCAAGGCGATGATTGTAGCGTTTGACAAAGAAGCTGCCGTGAAGATCTATAGGCAGTTGTTGAAGATGCGTCCAGCGTGGAAGAACATGATGCATGTGGTGTTGAGCAGCAGCAACAAGGACAAGCCAGAGTGGCTGGATGTCATCAAGCCCAAGAAGGAAGATGGGAAGACCTATTGGAAGACAGAAGAGTTTGCCACTTTGTTCAAGGATGATAAGAGTCCTATGAAGATGGCCATTGTGGTGGATATGTGGCTGACAGGATTCGATGTGCCCAGCCTTGCCACCATGTATGTGTATAAGCCCATGAGGGGACACAACCTGATGCAGGCCATTGCGAGAGTGAATCGTGTGTTCCCAGAGAAGGAAGGTGGTCTGATTGTGGACTATGTGGGTATTGCCCAAGCCTTGAAGCAAGCCATGCAGGACTATACGAACAGAGACCGTCAGCGATTTGGCAACCCTGACATCAAGGTAGCTGCTCTGAACAAGTTCAAGGAGAAACTGGAAATCTGCCAAGACCTGATGCATGGATATGACTATGCTGAGTTTATCGATGGCAACGACACAAGGAGGGCACAACTGATTACAGGAGGCGTGAACTTTATGTTGTCGCCCAAGATGGAGCAGAAGCGCAAAGATTTCATGAGAGAGAGCCAGCTGCTGCACGATGCTGTGACGCTGTGTCGTTCGCTGCTGTCCATAGAGCAGAAACGTGAGGTGGCGTTCATGGATGCTGTCAGGATCTTGTTGGCTCGATACACCCAAAAGGGAAAAATCAGCAAGAAAGAAATCAATGACCGTATCAGTCAACTGCTGCAACAGAGCATCAAGAGCGAAGGTGTGATCAATCTCTTTGCCAATGCTGAAAGAGAGTTCTCGCTGTTTGATGAATCCTTCATCGAGGAAATACACAAGATGAAGGAAAAGAACATTGCTGTGCAGTTGTTGGAGAAGTTGCTGAAAGAAAAGATTCGTCAGTTTGAACGGACGAATGTGGTGCAGAGCCAGAAGTTCAGCGACTTGATGAACAAGGCCTTGTCGAACTATCTGAGAGGCATGCTGACCAATGAAGAGGTGATTGAAGAATTGCTGAAAATGGCAGAAGAGATCAAGAAGAGCGAGGAAGAAGGGGACAAAATGGGTTTCACGCCAGAAGAAAAAGCATTCTATGATGCCTTGTCAACACCAGAGGGCATCAAGGAGGCCTATAGTAATGAGAACTTTATCGCTCTGACCAAAGCCTTGACAGAGAAACTGCGTGAGAGCAGAACGATTGACTGGAACAAGAAAGAGTCTGCACGTGCCTCGATGCGTAGAATCATCAAGAGGCTTCTGCGTGAATACCACTACCCACCAGAGGGTTATGAAGAGGCATTGAACACCGTCATGAAGCAATGCGAGAAATGGGCTGATGATGAAAGTAATTTTGAGGAGGCAGAGGTTCATGCCACAAAGGTGTATATGTACCCAGCAGAGGAAGAAAGAATGAGCTTGGCAGCCGAAGAAGATGTCAAAAATTAACGGATGCAAATCTGCATTG
>JBGUMY010000270.1:0-1833 GCA_045117095.1 Bacteroidaceae bacterium
TGGTGGTGTTCTTGTTAATCTTCACATACTCGATGCCAAGCATCTCTGCGAAGTCCTCCCAATACTCTTCCGTGATGTCGTAAGAGAAGGCGCTGTGGTGTGTACCACCTGCGAGAATCCATGCACCAGCACCGATTTCGAAAGATGGCTGTGGCACCCAAAGAGCCGATGCAACAGGAAGGTTTGGCATGGGCTTAGGCTCGATGCATTCCACCTCCTGAGAGATGAGACGGAAGCGGTTGCCAAGGTCAACAACTGTAGCCTTGATACCACGACCCACCTTAGAAGTGAACACGAGACGAGCTGTCTGCTGCTTGCGGATACCGATGCCGAGGAAGTGAACCTCGAGCTTGGGCTTGTCAACAGCGATGAGTGGACAAACCTCGAGCATGTGACTCTGGAGGCAAGAAGAACGGTCGCCAAAGTTGAGGGTGTAGTCCTCGAGGAAGGAACAACCGATAGGCATGCCCTGCTGGATCACCCAAAGGGTACGATAGAGACAAGCGGTCTTCCAGTCACCTTCAGCTCCGAAACCATAACCTTCTTCCATCAGACGCTGAGAAGCGAGACCTGGAATCTGGTCAAAACCGACGAAGTTAGGATCGTTGATGTCTGCATCGCCAAGGTCGTCGAAATTCGTCGTGAAGGCAGTGGCACCCTCATCCTTCAACACGCGACGGAGCGCGATTTCAGCCTTTGCTGCGTTCTTTACCTTCTCCCAATATACTTGCTCACCACTCTCATCAATCTTAATGGTGTAGAGTTTCTTGTACTCCTCAACGAGTTCATCAGCCTCAGCCTCAGTCACCTGCTTGAAGTACTCCATGAGGGAAGAAACTGGATAATAATCAACGTGATAACCCAAACGCTGTTCGAACTCAACACGGTCGCCATCAGTAACGGCTACGTTGTTCATGTTCATGCCAAACATCAAGCAGCGAACGTTCTTGGCATCAGCAACACCTGCTGCCACACGTGCCCAAACGGCAATCTGCTTCTGAGCCTGCTCATCCTTCCAGTAACCACAAACGACCTTGCGGGGAACACGCATGCGAGTGCAGATGTGACCAAATTCGATATCACCATGAGCCGACTGGTTCAGGTTCATGAAGTCCATGTCAATCTCTTCCCATGGAATCTCTGCGTTGTACTGAGTGTGGAAGTGGAGGAGAGGCTTCTGCAAATCCTGCAACCCCTTGATCCACATCTTGGCAGGAGAGAATGTGTGCATCCAAGTGATGACACCTGCGCACTTCTCATCATTGTTGGCTGCCTTCATGACAGCTTCTACTTCCTTGGAAGAGTTGGCTGTTCCCTTATAAACGACTTTGATTGGAATGAGACCACCATTGTTGAGACCTTCAACCATTTCCTTTGAGTGGCCGTCAACGATTTTCACTGTTTCGCCACCATAGAGCAACTGCGCACCAGTCACCCACCATAATTCCAAATTTTCAAATGCCATAAAATGTAATGTTTAAGATGTTAATATTTTGTTAGTTAATTATAAATTCAATGTTTCTGACCTTTTTGTCCATAGTAAGCATTTGGACCATGTTTGCGATTGTAGTGCTTCTCAATCAAAAGTGGGTTCATGGTCAGGTTGGGGTTCACAGAGAAGGCTACGAAAGCCATCTTGGCACATTGTTCCATCACCTTTGCGTTATAGACTGCGTTGTCAGGTGATGTGCCCCATGAGAAAGGACCATGATTCTTCACGAGAACGGCTGGAGTGTGGTCTGGATTGATCTTGCGTATGTTGAGGATCTCATCCACAATCACGTTACCAGTTTCTAATTCGTACTGACCTTCCACCTCATCCTTGGTCATGTC
>JBGUMY010000271.1:0-2872 GCA_045117095.1 Bacteroidaceae bacterium
GGATATCGGTCGTGGAACAATCCAAGGCAGAACACGATGCCTCAGGTGAAAAGAGTGGAGGCTGCTGATGCTGTGGCAGGAGAGGAACTGGTCATCCAGCCCAAGAAGAAAATCGCCATCATCGAGGCTGATGAGTTTGTCAGCAAGACGGATGCGAAGAATGATGCCAATGGTGCAGCAGCATGGCAGGTAGTGCCAGACTTGGGCATCTGGAAAGCAGGTGTGGCGCTCTTCCCTTATACGAAGAGCACGGAAGGCGCTGCCATTACCTACGAGTTCAATGCCTCTGAGGCGAAGGAGAATGCCGTAGCCAACATCATTCTCGCCACCAATTTCCCCTTCAATGACGGGCGTGGTCAGCGTCTGAAGGTTCTGCTCGATGGCCAGGAACTGAAGACCATGAATGTCAATGAGGCCAGCCGTTATGTAGTTCAGATGTCGCACGACCAGAACTTTGAGTGGGAGACCACACGCATGAATCAGCAGAAAATCACCATCCCGTCCCTCGCTCAAGGGAAGCACCAACTGACCCTCTGTCCGCTCGACCCAGGCATCGTGATAGAACGAGTTGTCATTGATTGAATAAGTTCCAATCTTCCCATAAAAAATACTTCCACCCGTCAACACGACGGATGGAAGTTCCCAATGAATATGAAATGAATTTAAGAAATCTTTCGTACCACTATTCCACGACATAACAACATACCACCTGTCACTTTGTTTCTTCTCCATTGTTGTTCCCAAATATCAAAACCCGTGAAAAGGGGTTTGTGACGATTTCGGGATGCGTGTCGTTTGAAATTCTGCTTCAAATTTTGGTATAAAGTACAAAATAGGGTGTATGGAGTGAACAAAACAGGTATTTTTCACGTAAAATCAATGGAAATTAGGGCGTTTTGACAAGTGTAGTTGTCAAAACGCAGTAAATGGTTGCCGCATTTGTTCTCTTTCGAAATGGGGCTTTTTGGAAAAAAAGAAAGGGAAATGAATAAAAAAAGTGTTGAAAAGTGGGTCATGTGCGGATTTTTTACTACTTTTGCATCATCAAAATGTATGTTTTGTTGCCCAGTAAAAAAAGAATACATGCTGGCGGCATTCAAATGACAAGAAAATTTTATGGGAGTAATACTGATTGGTGATGCCATCTTGCCTAGTACGAGGTCCAACATAGAGAGTGGGGCATCTTTGCAGGTCTCTATATGGTGGGCTGTCCTCTTTGTGGTGATGCTGATTCTCGTGGTGTTCTATCTGTTCTATCGCATCATGTTAACACATGAACGGAAGAAGGTGGAGGAACTGAAGGCGCAATGGGCCAGAGAGAAAGAGAAGGACATGGATATGATGAAGCAACGTGTTTTGTCCAATGTGAGTCAGGAGTTGTTGACCCCTGTTACATTAATTATCAGTCCTTTGCAGCAGTTGGCCAGCGAATCTTTGGTAGACGATGTGAAGTCTCGGATTCAAATGATTCTGAGAAATTCACAGATATTGCTGCACCAAATCAATATGTTGCCATCGGGCACTAAATCCAACATCATTCCTGCCATCTTATCCACGCCAGACCCCGTTATTCCTTCGGCGACACCTCAGGTGGCAGTATCCTCATCCACCAAGCCTTCGGCCGTTGACACATCTTCTACCCCTTCAGCCAAGGGAGAAACCGATGGTGAGGAAGTGGTGGATGACAGCAATGCTGCGGAAGTGGCTGCCCGACGTGGTGGGGATAGCGAGGGACGGAAAGGGGATAGAGACGAGCGTTTCACGCTGTTGATGGTGGATGATAGCCCTGATATGTGTCGCTTTGTACGTGACTATTTCCGTGGTGAATATAACGTGCTCACTGCAACCAATGGTGAACAGGCTGTGAAGTGCTTGATTGAGAATGAGAACATAGGCCTGGTGGTGAGCGATGTGACGATGCCTAAGATGGATGGCCTGGAGTTGTGCAAGCACATCAAGACCGACTTGCGATGGTCGCACATTCCAGTCATTCTGTTGACAGGACGCAGTGGTGAGGAGATGGAGGTGAAAGGTTTGGCATTAGGTGCTGATGATTACATCACGAAACCCTTTAATGTGGAGATGTTGCGTGTGCGTGTGAAGAAATTTATCGAGAAGAAAGCCGACCGTCAGCGCCAGTTCCGTGAGAATGTGGATGTGTTGCCCAGCGACATCACCATCACGCCAGTGGATGAGGAGTTCATTCAGCGTGCCCTGCAGATATGTGAGAGCAACCTCAGTAATGTGGACTTCTCGGTGGAAGCATTGGGGCGTGAACTCTCGCTCAGCCGCACCTATCTCTATAAGAAGATTCTTAATATCACGGGCAAGGCACCTGGTGAGTTCATTCGAACCATCCGTATGAAACGTGGTAAGCAGTATCTGGAGAAGACCTCCATGCAAATCACGGAAATCTCTGCCGCTCTTGGCTACAGCAGTCCCAAGCGTTTCACGGAGAACTTTAAGTCTGAATATGGAATGTCGCCTTCTGAATACTTGAAACAAGTGCGTCAGGCGAAAGAAACAAAAGCATAATAATCATTTTAAATAAGAAGAAAATGAGAGAAATGAAAGATTTGAAAGTGGCAGTGGCTGGTACAGGCTATGTGGGCCTGAGCATTGCCACCTTGTTGGCACAGCATCATCAAGTGACGGCTGTGGATGTAATTCCAGAGAAAGTGGATTTGATTAACAACAGGAAATCACCCATTCAAGACGAGTACATAGAGAAGTTCCTGGCCGAGAAGGATTTGAACTTGACGGCCACTCTCGATGGACGGAAGGCTTACGCCGATGCCGACTTTGTGGTGATAGCTGCTCCCACGAACTACGACCCCGTGAAGAACTACTTCGACACGTCGCATGTGGAGGA
>JBGUMY010000272.1:0-2075 GCA_045117095.1 Bacteroidaceae bacterium
GGGTGGTGTCTTTGCCATCGATGTGGGTGTCGTATTGATAAGCCTTGACAGCAGTGGGTGTGTACTTCTCCATCAGGGCTTTGACGCTGGTTTTGATGTAGTTGTCGATGACTGCTTCATGTTCGATGATGCTGTCACCCACTTCACGATAATCCTTTTGGGTTCCTTTGACAGAATCGATGGTCACAGAGAAGTCATGCGCCTCTCTGATTTTCTCGGGATTCTGATGGTGGAAATGGCTGGAGTAGTACTCTGAATAGCCAGCAGAGTCGCTGGAGATGGTGTAGCTCGTGTACTCTCCCAAGGTTTGTAAGCCCTCCATGAGTTCCATGAAGTTCTCTGGGGTCTTGAGCGAGGAAGGTGTATTGGGGTTGCATGCCACCAGTGTAAGGAGGATGGATGCATAGAAAATAATCTTTTTCATAATTGAGTTATTTGGGGGGGGGTATGTTATAGAATTTATCGTTTCTCTAACTTCTTTAGCTCCAAAGCAAATGGAGCTTGATTTTCAATTGGGAGAAGAAGGGAATGACTGTGCAACTTCATCTACCATTTGGTTGTAGCGGCCTCTCATCACTTTTTCGTAGGATTCAAAACTTTCATGTCTGTAACCTTCGTCCATATTGCAGACGTATGGTTTCTGTTGATGATAGGAGACCATGTGTGGGGTTTCTTTGGGTGGAGTCAGGAAGATGGCCACCACTCCAGCCACACAAGCAGCAGCCAACCAAGGCCAGAGGGTGCGGTTGTGGGTCTTCTTCTGATTGACTTCCTCATTCACTCTCTGCATCAGTCGGGCATTGAGGTCAGAAGGCATCTGAGGACGCTCCATCTCATCCATACTGATGGCATCACGAAGGTTCACGTCATGCTGGCGTAATGTGTCGATATTGTCCTCTTTCATGATTGTAACTTTTTGATGATTCTACAAAGTTTATTTCTTGTTCGGCTCAGTTTTGAGGCGATGGTGGTGGGAATGGATTCGGTGATGAAAGCAATCTCTTTCAGGCTCATCTCCTCGTAGTAAAACATGTTGATGATGGCTCTCTCGTCGGGGGGCAGATGTTTCAGGGCTGCTCTTATCAACTGCACTGTCTCTTGGTTGGGATGTCCGAAGGTCTCTTCCACCTCCTCCTCTGAGAGTGTCCCCACCTCTTCCTCATACTCGTCGATATAGATTTTCAACGGCCTCTTGTGTCTCAGGAAGGTGATGGACTCGTTGTAGGCTATTCTCGAAATCCAAGTCTTGAAGGAAGATTTCTCCTCATCATACATCTTTATATTATTGAAGACCTTGACAAAGACATCTTGATACACCTCTTCTGCATCCTCCATTTGTGGCACCATCCTCACCACCTGAGCGAAGGCATAACTGCCATATCGCTCAAGCGTGAGTTGCTGTGCATGGGGACTTTGTTTCCGCAGTCCCCCAATCATATTCATATCTATTTCTGTTGCCATCTTTTGTGGGTCTTCTGTCTATATATACGATGGGAACAGGTGAAACATTGCAGAGAGGGGAGAAATTTTTTAAGGGGGAGTTAAAATGGGAGTTAAAAAGGGAGTTAAAGGGGGAGTTAAAGGGGGAGTTAAAATGGGAGTTAAAGGGACGAATGTGATTGAACCATGTTCATCACTCGGAGGAAGTTGCCACCCCAAATCATCTGAATCTGTTCTTCAGTGTAGCGTTCCCTCATCAGATGACGGGTGAAATTGATGAGTTCGCTGGCTGAGGCACAACCACGGATGCCTCCATCACCATCGAAATCAGTACCTATTCCCACGTGTTCAATGCCCATGATGTTTACCATGTAGTTGAGGTGTTCAATGGCATCAAGGATGGTGGCCTCTGTCACGCCTTCGGTGTTGGTGGCAAAGGCACGGAGCACATTCTGGGGGTTGTAATCGATGGAATCCTTCACCAGGAAACCATGATAGAGGGTTACCTGTGCCACGCCTCCAGCCTTGGCCAATGCCCGCATCTGGTCATCTGTCAGATTGCGTGGATGGTCGCACAGGGCACGAGCAGATGAATGGCTGCACACGATGGGTGTCTTGCTGATTTGGAGGGCATC
>JBGUMY010000273.1:0-2493 GCA_045117095.1 Bacteroidaceae bacterium
CGGGCTTTCTCGATGCTCTTGTCCATGTATTCCTTCACGCCTGGATAGGTGGCAAAATAGTCGTCAATAAGCTGTCTGGCTTCGCCTCTGCTTACTTCCATACGTTCAGCCAATCCGAAGGCCGAGATGCCGTAGATGATGCCGAAATTGGCCGTCTTTGCCTTGCGACGCATCGTGCTGGTCACATCCTTGATATCCACCTTGAAGATCTTGGCAGCTGTCGCTTGATGAATATCGTGCCCGCTGTTGAAGTCTTCGACCATGTTCTTGTCTTGGCTGAGATGAGCCATCAGACGCAGTTCTATCTGGCTGTAATCGGCTGAGAAGAAGAGTTCGCCTTCGTCAGGAATGAAGGCCTTGCGCACCTCCTTGCCGTTCTCGTCACGGATAGGGATGTTCTGCAAGTTTGGATTGCTGGAAGAGAGTCGTCCTGTAGCCGTGACCGCTTGATTGTAAGAGGTATGAATATGTCCAGTACGAGGATTGACCAACTGCGGCAGCGCATCGATATAGGTGCTCAGCAGCTTCTTGTAACCACGATAATCGAGTATCTTTTCCACCACAGGATGCTTGCTCTTCAGGGCGAGTAGGGTAGCCTCGTCTGTGACGTATTGTCCCGTCTTCGTCTTCTTGGGTTTGGAGTCAATTTTGAGCCTTTCGAAGAGCAATTCGCCAATCTGCTTGGGTGAACTGATATTGAGTTCTTGACCTGCCACCTCGCGAATTTCCCGTTCGATGGCTTCCATACGCTCTGTGAACACTTTGGAGGTCTCTGCCAGCGATGCTTCGTCAATTCTGGCACCATTCATCTCCATCCTTGCCAAGACGGGCACGAGGGGCATTTCCACCTCGTCGAAGAGCTTAAATAATCCTTTCTCGTGCAGTTCCTTCTCCAGGATGTTCTTCAGTTTAAGGGTAACGTCAGCATCCTCTGCCGCATAATCATACACCTCCTTGGGGTCAAGCTCGTGCATCGAACGTTGCTTCTTGCCAGAACCAATGAGCGAGTCGATATGGATAGTTTTGTATTTCAGATACACCTCAGCGAGGTAATCCATGTTGTGACGCAACTCAGGTGCAAGGATGTAATGTGCAATCATCGTGTCGAACATCTTGCCTTCGAGATGGATGCCGTAGTTCGCCAACACCATCATGTCGTATTTGATGTTCTGTCCAATCTTCAAGATTTTGTCCGACTCGTACACAGCCTTGAACTTGTTTACAACTTTTAACGTTTCCTCGAAGTCATTACCCTTCCATTCCTCATGATAGGGCACAGGCACGTAAAAAGCCTCTCCTTCGTTCACAGCAAAGCTCAAACCCACCAATTTTGCCGACACAGCATCGACAGAAGTGGTTTCTGTGTCTAAACAGACAAAGTCGAAAGTCAATAATTTTGCAGCCAGTTTGTCTATTTCTTCCGCAGAATCAACAAGTTGGTAATTGTGAGGCGTGTTGGTCAAGTCGCTGAGATTTGAAAAAAACAAGTCACCTTGCCCCGTGTTCGCAGATTTTGGATTCTCAGAGGCTTGAGAAGAGGGTGTTTGAGGGCTTTGTGATGCTCCTCCAAACAAATCGCCGCTGAAGAGGTCGGCCATCTGACTCTTGTTCTTGTTGGACGAAGAGGATGGGATAGGGGATGCTGCTGGTTCGCTACCTCCCAGTTTCTTTCTCATCAAGGTACGGAACTCCAAACGCTCAAAGATTTCCTTGAGGGCAACCTCATCGATGGATTCGCGTTTGAGACTGTCGAGGTTGAGTGTGATGGGCACGTCGGTCTTGATGGCTGCCAAGAACTTTGACATTTTGATGTCTTCCACATGTTCCTCCACTTTCTTCTTCATCGCACCCTTCAGTTGGTCGATGTTGGCAAGCAAATTCTCGATGCTGCCAAACTCGTTGATGAGCTTCACGGCTGTCTTCTCACCCACACCAGGACATCCTGGATAGTTGTCGGACGAGTCGCCCATCAAGCCCAACAGGTCTATCACTTGCTTCACATCGCTGATGCCATACTTCTCCTTCACCTCCTTCTCGCCCAAGATGTCAAAACCTCCATCGAATCGAGGCTTATACATCTTCACATTCTTCGCTACCAACTGCCCATAATCCTTGTCTGGTGTCATCATATAGGTGTCAATTCCATCGATGGATTCGCTCTGTTTTGCCAAAGTGCCGATGACATCGTCTGCCTCATATCCCTGCACTTCCAGCACAGGAATGCGATAGGCCTTCAACACATCTTTAATAATAGGTACAGCAAAACGAATGCCCTCTGGCGTCTCTTCACGCTGCGCTTTATATTCAGGAAACGCCTCGTGACGGAACGTAGGACCATGCGGATCGAATGCCACTCCAATATAATCCGGATTCTCTTTGGTAAGAATCTCTTCGAGCGTGTTCACAAAGCCCAACACAGCCGATGTATTTTCACCTTTGCTGTTGATGCGTGGGTTCTTGATGAAACCATAATAGGCTCTATAAATCAATGCA
>JBGUMY010000274.1:0-6662 GCA_045117095.1 Bacteroidaceae bacterium
GCCCAGAAAATATTCAAGGAGTGAAACTGCTCCTATACACCATTACCCAAACACAAATGCAGCATGAGAAAAATATCATCATTCCTCCTGTTGCTCTTGGCGACCGTTGGCCGGGCACAGGATTTACAACTGAACGACCGTGAGTACTTTGAACGGCAAGGCGTGAATGTGCTGGTGTTCAGCAATAGTTTCAATGGCGGTTTCAACGACGAGAAGAACTCGGGCATTGAAATCATCCATCATGGTGTACGGACGGTACAAGGCGGTGCTGTGCGTCTGAACAACACGCCTGAACAGTGGGACTTGGTACCCCAAATGACGAGCCGCAAGGTGGATCGTGAGGCAGGCACCATCGAGGTGGGCATGCGCTATGATGACTACGACTTCGACAGTCGTGTAGTGGTGACTGCAAAGGGAAAGGCGGTGGAGATTGCTGTCTGGCTCGACCGACCTGTGCCTGAGAAACTGGCGGGGGAGGCTGGCTTCAATTTGGAGTTCCTTCCTTCGCAGTATTGGTTGAAGACCTACACGATGGACGGCCGTTTGGGACGCTTGCCCCGTTATGCCACCAGTCTGACCACCACGCGACCCAACAGTGAGAAGCCTCGTCAGTTCAAAGGCTTCAAGACGTATGATGACCGTGGAACCAACCGTTTTGTGGATCCGTTGCCCATCGAGACAGGACACAGCATCACCTTGGCATCTGATGCTCCGGAACGGATGATCCGTATCAGCAGTGAGGATGCCGAATTGCGGTTGTTTGATGGACGTATGTTGGCACAGAACGGATGGTTTGTCTTGCGCAGTGTGTTGCCGACGGGCAAGACGGGGAAGGTGGTGACGTGGACGGTGGAACCGTATGTCATCCCGAACTGGATCCGTGAACCCAATATCGGTTTCTCGCAAGTGGGCTATCAACCTGATCAACCGAAGGTGGCTGTCATCGAATTGGACAAGAACGACCGTGTGCGGACGACAGCCCAACTCATGCGCATCGGTGAGGACGGTACGGCGACCGAGGCTTTTCGGGGCACCATTCAGGAATGGGGAGATTACTTCAAGTATCACTATGTGAAGTTTGACTTCTCGTCCGTCAGGCAGCCCGGTGTCTATTATATTCAGTATGGCGACACGAAGACCAACGACTTCTTGATTGATGAGCATGTGTATGACAAAATCACGGATGCGACCACCGATGTGTGGGTGCCCATCCACATGAACCACATGTATGTGACGGAGGGATACCGCACTTGGCATGGCGAACCCTTCAAGGAGGGCTATCTGCAGGCACCCGAAAGTGACCACTTTGACCTGCATCGTCAGGGGGCAAGCACGGACACGAAGTACAAGCCGTTGGAACTCATCCCAGGTCTGAACGTGGGTGGTTTCTTCGATGCGGGTGACTTCGACATCGAGACGGGTTCCAATATCAGTGTGGTGCAGAACTTTATCCGTACGTGGGAACTCTTCAAACCACAACGTGACGAGACCTTCGTGAGTCAGCAGCAGCGGTATGTGGATCTGCACCGTCCGGATGGTGTGCCCGATGTGTTGCAGTTCATCGAGCATGGCACACTGAACTTAGTGGCACAGGCTGAGCAGATCGGTCACATGGCCTCGACTCTCTCGAATTCGGTGCTGGACAATTACCACCACTTGGGCGATGCTGCCAGCATCACTGATGGTCTGCACTACGACCCCAGCCTGAAACCCTACGAGGTGTCGGCTGATGGCAAGTCAAGCGGTACACCTGATGACATGTGGGCATTCACCACACGCAATCCCAGTCTGGATTTTCAGGCAGCCACCATGTTTGCCGCTGCCAGTCGTGCGTTGCAGGGCTATAATGATGACCTTGCCGCCCGTGCCCTCACGCAGTCGAAACGGCTGATGGCGGAGGCAACGGAACTGATGCAAAACAACCGTCGGGGACAGCGTGGAGGGAGAGGGGGCGACCTTGGTACGAACCTGCAACTCTATGCCGCCACACGTGAACAGAAGTATCGTGACAACTTTATGGGACAGATATGGACGGCGCTTGATCGCAATGTGAACGCCACCATCCAGACGGCGTTGGATGCCATCCCGTTCATGGACGATGCTTACCGTCAGCAATTGCGTCCATACGTGGAGAAATATGCAAGTTATATCGATAGTCTTGCCACACAGAATCCATACGGTTTGCCCATTGGACTGGGCAACTGGGCTGGCGGTGGTCAGGTGCTCAGTTTCGGCACGACGGTGTGCTTTGCCCACCTCTATTTCCCCGATGTGGTGCGTCGCGACAGGGTCTTCCGCGCAGCCGACTGGCTCTATGGTTGTCATCCCTATCACAACTACTCGTTCGTGGCAGTGGTGGGTGCTGCCCGTCCCAAGCAGGTGTTCTACGGCAATAACCGTGCTGACTTCTCATTCATTCCTGGCAATGTGGCACCTGGTCTGCTGTTCCGCCGTCCCGACCACTTCGAGAACTACGACGATTGGCCATTCCTCTGGGGACAGAACGAGGGCACCATTGCTGGCAACACCCAATATATCATTTTCGGCTCCGCGTTGAAGAACATCGTGGGTGTCAAATAATACCTATATGATCATGAAAGAAGACGGAAAGATGCGTGTCGGTATCATCGGCACAGGATGGATTGCCGACAAGGCTGCCATCACCTTGAACGGATTGGAGCATATCGAGGCCTATGCGGTAGGTTCCCGTGCCCAAGAGACAGCGGAGGCATTCGCTGCCAAGTGGAACATCCCGAAGGCGTATGGTTCGTACAGCGAACTGATTGCTGACCCTGATGTGGATCTGGTGTATGTGGGTACGCCACATTCCCACCACTTTGATGTGACGAAGGAGGCGATTTTGGCTGGAAAACCCTGTTTGGTGGAAAAGGCGTTCATGGCGAACCTGTGGCAGTCGAAAGAGATTGTCGAACTGGCACATGAGCGAAAGGTGTTCCTGGCAGAAGCTATCTGGACACGTTATCAGCCCGTTGTGGGCATGGTACGGAAACTCGTGGCTGATGGCCGCATCGGACAGCCTCGTCTTATCACCGCCACCCTCGGTTATTCGATGGGGAATAAGCCCCGTATCATGCGTCCAGATTTGTGTGGCGGCGCTTTGCTTGACTTAGGGGTCTATGCGCTGAATTTCGTTCGGATGTTTACCGATAGCGACATTGTGAGCATCGACGGACATTGTGTGAAGTCCGCCACGGGCATGGATCTGACCAATGCGATGACTTTGATATTGAGCGATGGCATCCTTGCCAATGTGCAGTCGAGTGCTGCTTGTGTGGGTGATAATATCGGTGTCATAGCTGGTACGGAAGGTAATCTTATCATCGACAACATCAACAACCCACAGACGGTCACGGTGAATGGTCCTGACCGCACGTATGTGGAGACCATCCGTGTACCTCAGCAAATCACAGGCTATGAATACCAGTTCATCGCCTGTCGAGAGGCTTTGATGGAGGGCTTGTTGGAACCTCGTGAAATGCCTCATCAAGAGACCCTCTATATGATGCAACTGATGGATGACCTGCGCCGTAAGTGGGATGTCCGCTATCCGATGGACAACGATTAAACAATAGAACGATGAAAAGATTGATACTGACGTTGGCTTCTTGTTGTGCCCTGATGGGCATGTGGGGACAAGAACAGGTGGAAATCAGGAGAAACCAAGTGGGTTGTTACCCGAAGCAGGAGAAAGTGATGGTGGTGGAAGGCATGAATCCTGAGGGAAAGGTGCGTGTGAAGACACCAGACGGGAAGGTGCTGAAGCCTAAGGTGCTGCGTGAAGCTGTATCGCCTTGGTCAGGCAAGAAACGTTATCTCATCGACCTCGGGCAACTTGCTGCCATAGGACGGTATCAGGTGAGTGTGGGTGAGCAGCAGTGTGACTTGCTGGTGTCGGAACGTCCGTATCAGGACATCGCCAAGTCTTCACTCCGCTTGTTCTACTTGATACGTTCGGGCATCGCCATTGAGCAGGGTGGGACATATAACCGTCCTTTGGGACATCCAGACACGCATGTGCTGGTGCATCCCTCGGCTGCCACTGAGCAACGTCCTGCGGGAACGGTCATCAGTTCTCCATACGGTTGGTATGATGCTGGTGATTACAATAAATACGTGGTGAATTCGGCTTTCAGTATCGGTTTGATGTTTGCCGCCTACGAACAGCAGCGTGACTATTTCGTGCGCTTAGTCACTGACATCCCTGAGAGTTCCAATCAAACGCCAGACTTATTGGACGAGATGATGTTCAACCTCAAGTGGTTGCTCACCATGCAAGACCCCGATGATGGCGGTGTGTATCACAAACTGACAACGCCTAATTTTGAAGGTTTTGTCATGCCGACGGAATGCCACCAAACCCGTTACGTGGTGGCGAAGAGTGTAACTGCCACCCTCGACTTTGCTGCTGTGATGGCGGATGCGGCTCGACTCTTCGCTCCGTATCAGATGGACTATCCCAATTTCTCTGATCAGGCTCAAAAGGCGGCAGAGCGTGCTTATCAATGGGCGAAGGAGCATCCGACAGCCTTCTATCGTCAGGAACAGTTGAAAGATCCGGCTGTTACTACAGGTACCTATGGTGATGGGAATGCGCGTGATGAGTTCTTTTGGGCGGCTTCAGCCCTCTATCGACTGACGAACAAACCTGTTTATTTAGAGGATGCCCGTGAATATCAGCCTCGCCAATTCTCCACACCTTCGTGGGGAAATGTGGCAGCTTTGGGTGCTTTCGAGTGGCTTATGAACAAACAGCAAACCGATATGTATGACCTGATGAAGACACAACTGATGGACTATTGCGAGGCTGCCATCAAGGATGTTGAGACTTCCTGTTTCCAATCGCCATTTGGGAACAAACCTCGTGATTTCGGTTGGGGATGTCTGGCTGAGCATTGCTGTTGTCAAGCAATGGTGTTGCTGATGGCCGATCAGTTGACGGGCACTACGAACTATCGCCGTTACGCCTTGCAAAATGCTGACTACCTGTTAGGCCGCAATGCCACAGGTTATTGCTATGTGACAGGTTTTGGCGACAAGAGTCCTCTGCATCCGCACCACCGTATTTCGGCCGCAGATCAGGTGGAGGCTCCATTCCCTGGTATGTTGGTTGGTGGACCTAATCCTGGACAGCAAGATAAGAAGGATATGCATAACGCCGTCTATCCTTCCAGCTATCCCGATGAATCGTACATCGATGATGCAGAGTCCTACGCTTCCAACGAGATTGCTATCAATTGGAATGCCTCATTGGTCGCCTTCCTCTGCTGGATAGATGCATTGCATTCCTCTCTCTAACGAATGGGGGCATTGTTCATCGTTCCCAGTTTTCATATCTATCTGCGTCCCTCCCTCTATTTCGAAGAATAAATACGAAAAAGCCGCACTATCAACCTGAAAAAAGAAGAAAAAGGGCATTGGTACACAAGTTTGTGGTCCACAAACTTGTGTACCAATAATTTTGTTTGTACCTTTGCCCCCGTAAACCCCTAAAGCAGACAGAACTTATGAAAAAGCCGTTTATTTATGGAACCGCTGTCGATGGAGAGAACTTCACGGACAGAGTGCAGGAAACTCGAAGACTGAAGATGGACTTCGAGAATGGTTTGAACGCCATCCTTATCTCCCCTCGAAGGATGGGAAAGACCTCGCTGGTGCAGAAAGTGAAGCATGAAATCACGGACGAGAAGATTAAAGTGATTTACATGGACATATACGATTGCAGAGGCGAATACGACTTTCTGGAACGATTCGCCTCCACCCTCATCAAGCAGACGGCTGGAAAAGTGGAAATGTTGTCTGCCACCATGATGGAATTTCTTTCAAGGGTCGTTCCGAAAGTCTCTTTCAGTCCGGAACCAAACTCGGAATTTTCGTTGTCACTTGGCATCACGCCCGAGACTCATAAACCCGATGAAATTCTGGATTTGCCAGAGCGTATTGCAGAGAAACGTGGCATCCACATCATTGTGTGCATCGACGAGTTTCAGCAGGTGGGCGAGTTTCCCAATAGTCTTGACGTGCAGAAGCGGATGCGTGGCATTTGGCAACATCACAAGAATGCTTCCTACTGCATGTTCGGCAGTAAGAAGCACCTCATGATGAAGATATTCCAGAACAAGCGAATGCCCTTCTATAAGTTTGGAGATACCCTCTTCCTTGACAAGATACCTGATGCCGATTGGGTGAGTTTTATTCAATTGCGCTTCGCCAGCAAGGGCAAAAGCATCTCCGAAGATTATGCCTTACGCATTTGTCGCACTGTCGATGGACACTCTTCATACGTGCAGGAATTAGCATGGGATGTGTTTGTGGAGACGGAAGATGAAGTTACTGAAGCCTCGTTTCAGGAAGGGCTTGACGAATTGCTTCGCCAAAATTCTGCGCTTTTCCAAAGCCGAATCGAGACGCTCACATCTTTCCAGATGAACTTTCTCCGAGCTTTGTGCAACGGCATCCACACCGATTTTGGCAGTAAGCGCATCATCGACACCTACCGTTTAGGTACCAAATCCAATATCACCCGTCTCAAAAGCAGTCTTGAAGACAAGGAACTCATCGAGACCAGCAAGGGAACGACAACTATTGCCGACCCCGTTTTCCTCTTGTGGTTTCAGAAGGAGTATATGTGATTTAGAGGCAAC
>JBGUMY010000275.1:0-4625 GCA_045117095.1 Bacteroidaceae bacterium
CCACTTAGCCATTTCCTTTAAAACGAAAGAAAGAGTCACGTGTGACTCTTTCTTTGCGGAAGGAGGGGGATTCGAACCCCCGGTACGGTAACCCGTACGTCAGTTTAGCAAACTGGTGGTTTCAGCCACTCACCCATCCTTCCGGAACGATGCGTTCTGAATTGCTCTGACAAGTGTGTTTTCCCCTCGCTGAAGGCACTCCCTTGTCAATTGCGAGTGCAAAGGTAGTGCTTTTCTCGGACACTACAAAATAAAATTGAAGAAATTTTCGTACCTTTGCCGAAAAATTTGCACATACATTATATATAATAGACAATCATGCATACAAGACAAGAAAAGATGGAGGCATTTGGGCGGTTGCTCGACGTGATGGATGACCTCCGTGAGAAATGCCCTTGGGATCGCAAACAGACCAACGAATCGTTGCGTGCCAACACTATCGAAGAGACCTACGAACTTTGTGACGCGCTCATGAAGGACGATAACCTCAATATCTGCAAGGAACTGGGTGATGTGCTGCTCCACATCGTCTTCTACGCGAAGATTGGTGAGGAGAAAGGCGCTTTTGATGTGGCAGATGTCTGCCACAAACTCTGCGACAAACTCATCTTCCGTCATCCTCATGTGTATGGAAATGTGAAAGCAGAGACAGCCAGCGACGTGAAACGTACTTGGGAACAAATCAAGACGAAAGAGAAGGACGGCAACAAGACGGTGCTGGCAGGTGTGCCTGATGCCCTACCCTCGCTCATCAAGGCTTATCGCATTCAGGACAAAGCCCGCAACGTGGGTTTCGATTGGGAAGAACGCCGTGATGTATGGAAGAAGGTGAAGGAGGAAATCACGGAGTTTGAATCAGAAGTTGAGACGCTCTACAACAATGCGGAAACAGAAGAAGCGAAAACGGCTGCCAAGCAGCATGCCACAGAGGAATTTGGCGATGTGATGTTCAGTCTCATCAATGCTGCCCGTCTCTACAAGATCAATCCTGACAATGCCCTCGAACATACCAATCAGAAATTCATCCACCGTTTCAACTATGTGGAGGCCAAAGCCAAAGAACAAGGTCAGGACTTGAAAGACCTGACCTTAGAACAAATGGATGCTTGGTGGAACGAAGCAAAACTTCAGTCGAAGCAATAACGGTAATGCTTATCTCACTTTAAGCAAATCACCTGTGACGGGGATATAACTGTCATCCTTGAAGTTCATCTTATAGAGAGCATCGATGCGGATGCCGTAGAACTGGCTGATGGTGTACATGGATTCACCTGATTTCACCTTGTGCCAAGTGTCTTTATATTGAACGTCAGCCTTCTTGGCTTTCTTATCAAGGAAGATGTTCATGCCTGCAGGTGGAGTGAAGTCCTCTTCCACCTCGTTGAATTTCAAGAGTTTCTTCTTCGCCACCTTTAGTTCCTTGGCAAGGGCATCCCAAGTGTCGCCATCACGCATGTGAACACATGGTATGCCATTGACGGTGATGACGGAGTGGCGAGTAGGTACCACCACCACAGGCTCCTCCTTCTTCTTGCGCTTTCTCAGGCCTATACGGTCTTCGTCAAATTCATCGAGTTCATAGGTCTCAATGATGGTGATGAGCCGGTTGGCGTAGGTGGGCGATGTGGCATATCCACAGGCTTTCAACCCACGCGCCCAAGCCTTATAGTCTTGAGGATCAAGGTCGAAGAGACGTTTGTAGCGGTCTTTGAGCAAGAATTGGGAATGGTCTTCGTAACTATCGGCCACGTTCTTGTACTTGCGGAAACGCTCATTCTTCTTGTCATCATCTTGTTTGACATAGGAACCTGTCCACCCTGTGCTGACCTTGATGCCAAAGTGGTTGTTGGCGTGGGTAGCAAGATAACTGCTCCCAGCCCCACTCTCGAGCAAGGCTTGTGCAAGCGTGATGCTGGCAGGAATATGGTAACGATGCATCTGCTCGATGGCAGCGTCTTTATACTTATCAATATATTGCTGATAAGCGGAGTTTTTTTGTGCAAAAGCAATGGATGACGATGCAAGGGCAATGGTCATCAAGATGAGTCTCAAATATCTCATTAGAAAGCATGTGGTAAAAGTTTCAGTTGCAAAGATACGAAAAAGTTAAAAGTTAAGGGTTAAGAGTTAAGAGTTTTTTGCTGGACAAACATCATTTTTCTTGCAATAGTCAATCAGTTGGGCATATAATGTATTGTTTCTTAGCAATTTTTCGTTGCCAAGAATGAAAAGCTGTTTACGGGCACGTGTGATGGCAACATTGAGTTTTCTATCCACAAGACCCATCTTCGTCTCGGTAAGATTGGAGAGGTTGTCGAGTTCGTACCGTTGGGTGATAGTGGTGCCATAGATGATAATGTCGCGCTGAGAACCCTGATAGCGCTCGACCGTGTCGATGACGAGTTGAACAGCCACATCGGGCAGGATTTTAGCGATTTCAGCCCGTACCATCGCTATCTGACGCCGGAAGGGCACGATGATGCCTACCTGACGCAACGCATCAAACGGAAGGTGGTTCTGCTCATAGAGGGAGACGATGGCCTTGACGAGCTGGGCAATCATGCGAGCCTCCAAGATGTTGGCCTTGGGCTGACGGTCTTCAGGTGCAGGACGAGGCACATTGATGAAAGCACATCGATGGGTAGCAACAAGATGCTCGATAAGGTTGTCAGCATTGTAAAGATGATAAGGCAGTTTCTCTTGCTGATGGGGCAAGCCAACAGGCAGGAGACGACCCTCGTAGAAAGCATCAGAGGCGAAATTGGCGATGGAAGGATGCATGCGTCCTTGATGGTCAAGCATCGCCACGATGTCAGCATATTCGTGATACTGCTCATATAAACGTTCGAAAAGAGAATTGCGACAGTTGGTGAGTCCAATGGCATGGAGCAAGGGCGAAGCAACTGAAGACTTCTCCTCGCTCTGCACCACCACAGCGGGCAACTGCTTATGGTCACCAATCATCACGAACTTGTCGATGGCATCGGAAGTGAGGATACCCAAAATCTGCGGCTCCAAAATCTGCGAAGCCTCATCAAAGATGGCCACATGGAAATGTTTGAGTTGGAGGAGCGCCATGTGACCGTTCATGGAAGCCACTGTACTGACAAACACGGAGGTCTTGCTCAACCAATCCATGACCTGTTGACGATTCGTAAAGTTCTCCATCGCATGACCAAGCAAATGCCCTTGATAGGTTGGCGCACAGGAGAGTTTGCGCCCTAAACGGATATAGTCAGGCTCAGGGTCGAGGGTGGAGAGCATCTGGCAAATCTCATCGACAGCACGATTGGTGTAGGAAAGCAACAAGATATTATGTCCCTGCGCCAACTGCTCCTCTACCATGCGTCGGAGCGCTACCGAAGTCTTACCTGTGCCAGGAGGCCCCATCAGCAGAAAGAGGTCATCGGCAGTAGGTGTTCGCTGACAGAGCAAGAGGTCTCGACGCTGCTTGTTGCATGTGAGCAACGAGAACAGGCCGCTGTAGAGGCTTCGGAAATTGGCATCCACATGGTCGTGTTCGAGCGCATAGAAGACGTCGCGACTGAACACTTTCTTGTTGCGCTGCACATTCTTCAGCAGTAACCAGATGCGTTCAGCATCGTAAGACTCCACACTACAACGAAACACCTGTTGATTCACCACCGAGTCCGTCTCGTTGTCTCGTCGATAGAGAATCACAGCATCGCCAATGCGGAAATTAGGTTGGCAATCTCCTTCGTCAGTACGCTCCAAACAGATGGCCTCTACCCCATCGTTGAGACGCAGATCGGCTAAACGCAAATTGAGGAAGATGTCGCCATTCTCCATCTTCGTGTTGATGTCGGCATTCCAAAGCGAGGCTAAAGCCCGTGTGGAGTCAGGACGCGTGTCACACAACTTGCTTTCGAATTGCTCACGTTCAATGAATTGGAGGAAGGTGTAGAAGTATTCAGCCGTCAGGGCATCCATCCCATGCAGGGCATCGGTGATGGGCTGAATCTCAGGCAAGCACCACCCCATCCAGAACTTGTCAGAGCAATCCTTGTTGCGTCTTAAAGCCTGTGGCGTGAGTTTCGGCACCCACTTGCGTGCTTCGCCTTCCAGCAATCCACGTTCAAGCGCCACGATGCCATTGCGGATATTCATGGCACGCAGCACCATCTCCTGAAAACTTCGCTGTTCCTGCAAATGGGGATAGCGTGAGTAAAGCAAATGTCCCATCACGTCTGACTGCTTCACACCCATATTATAATAAAGTATCTCCTTATAGAGCAACATCTGCATCAAGTGCTCATCTTTGGCGCGATTGCGGTATTCATCCCACTTGCCCGACTTCAACTCGATGAGGAACTTCTTCCCTTCATCGTCCAACTCAATCAAGGCATCCATACGTCCTTGTAATCCTAATGCCTCGCAGAAGAAGGAGGGCTCGATATGTACATTCACCTCGCCATTCTGCATGTAAGGCTGTGCGTAGAGTTCCTTCACCACTTGCTGAATATGCTCGAACTGCTGCTTGGTATCGTCGAAGAACTTCTTATTGATATCCTCACATGCACAAATGTCGATGGCTCTGTCAGCAAATACCTTGCGCATCGACGTGAGATAATCCGCTTTGGGCAGATTTAAGGCATCATCGAGAA
>JBGUMY010000276.1:0-3727 GCA_045117095.1 Bacteroidaceae bacterium
ATGAAAAACGCACATAGAACCCTCGAAAAAGAAAAAACTTCATTCTAATGCTCGCACAATCAATTTTGTTGTGCTAACTTTGCAACCCAAAAAGAAACGGACAACTTATGAAATATGGATTGATTTTCACCCTTTCGACGGTGTTGCTGCTTGGAGCATGCCGCAATGCATCCCCACAACAAGAGGGACAAAATGCTTCGCAACCTAAAGAAAAGGCTCAGAAGAAAAAGAATATCATTAGGAGAAGCATCAACATCCCCCAAGATTTCAGCTATCTCACCAACTTGGGAAGCATTGATGTCATTTTCACACAGGGCAACTACAGTGTGGAGGTGGAAGGCGATAGTGCCACCCTCAACTTCCTGAGCACGGATTTCGACAGCAACTTGCTGACCGTCAGCATCCAGAACGAAGGCAACCAGGACTACAACTTCTATGGCAACACGAGCAACGTGCTGATGTATGTGTCGTGCCCTGATTTGCAATGTGTGAGCGTCTGTGGCAATGGCGGGTTCACCAGTCAAGCCACTTGGCGAACAGAAAACTTGCAGTTAGGTGCGCTGGGCACAGGTTCAATGAACATCGGAAAGGTAGAATGTACCACGTTTAGCCTCCAGTCCACTAATGTGGGTGAAGTCAACGTCACAGACTTGCATGCAGAGGATGCAGCCATCTACTCTCGCAGTTCTGCCCATATCAGCATCAACATGGATGTGAACAACCTCACAGTCCTCAACGATGGCAGTCAGACCATGAAACTCACAGGTAAGGCATCCAAGACGCTCATCAAGAATCCAAACGACAAGAACCTTTTCAATGAGGTCAAATCAAATTGACTATTTCTGCTGAGCCACGAATGCGTCAAATTGTTCGCGATAGCCATTGAAGATATTGATGTCAACACCCCCATGAATACCTGCCACGCGACCATCGTAGCAGAGTTGCCAGAAGAGGAGACGGACATCAGGACGATAGACATTGTAACGGGCTATCCACACCAAATAGTCATGACAGAGGTCGGGTGCATGCACTAAATGATACTTGACAAAGTTTTGACTGACATAGAGGATAGGCTTCTTGCCAATGGCACGTTCGACCATCTGGAGCCAGTCACGCATATCGTTGAACATCTTCTCCTCTCCCCCAGCCTCTTCTATCTGCGCATCCGTAGGTTCCACATCCAGTACAGGAGGCATGTCGCCAGCAAGGATTTGCGTGTTTTCGAGGAAGTATTCAGCCTGTTCCTTACCCGTCGCCTTAAACGAGAAGAAATGATAGGCGCCACAGATGATGCCCTGACGACGGGCTGCCTGTGCGTCTTTTTGATAATAGGCAGACTTGATGGTGACACCTTGTGTGGATTTGATGTACACAAAACTGACAGGGAAATTGATGGTGCCATCAACCAACGGACTATTCTTCTTGCCCAACGAAGTGATCCGCATGGCATTCCAATTGATGGGATAGACATGACGCCCAATCTCATGTTGATAGCGGCTGATGTCGATGCCATACACACGATTGTCCGTATAGGTCATCTTCTCGCCCAAGTATTTGTCCTCTGCCCATTCACCAGCCTTCACCACCTGATTCGGAGCGACAAGGAACCCTTGTCCATGACGGTCTCCATCCAGCCATTCACCCTCATAGTAATCGCCATTTCCATAACGCATCACACCATATCCTTGCGCATGTCCATACGCATCCATTTGCCCCATGTAGGCATTGGAATGGATGTCGAGCGAAGTTCCATAATAGAGTGAATCAGAAGGTGATTTTGGATTGATTACAAGTGAGATAAGCGATGTTCCTTGAATCAAAGGATTAGGATGGAGATGGGGATAGAAACGCACATGCCACTCTGGGACAAGGTCTGAATAATCCGTATCGAGGAAGAGAGGAGTGCTCATGGCAAGACAAGTGTCAAGCATGTCGAGGGAGTCGCTTTGCAAAACCACAAAACGTACGTCTGCACTATCCGAACACAGGTGCATCAGTATGGGACGTGTGAGAAAGTTCGTGGCAGGATGGAGTTGGAGTGCATCCTTGAAGTATTCACGCACCACCCTCACCTCCAAGCGTTTGGCATGACGGGCGAGAGAATCCAGCAAAAGCCTCATCGTGTCCTGATGCTGCAGATGAGACGCCATCATATAAGAATAGTTCGCCACACCCATGTACTCATGGTCAGCAATGCTGTGACGCAACAAGTAGTAATCCACCTCATCAGCCATCACACGTTCACGTGCTTGGGTAGTCTCCAACAACTCACGGTTCTTGGCGAGGAGCAATGGCAATGTCTGATTGATGAAATCCTGCTGAGCCTCCATCTGCACCTCCACGTCAGGCACCAAAATCTTGCCAAAGGCAGAGGGGAAAAGCGACGTGTTGTTGACCCACACGCCGACCCCTTCAGAACTGACGAACGCAGAATCACGATGGTTGGTCAGCCCCACAAAGGCAGAGTCCGATTCAGAGAAGCGCGAGAAGTAAGCAACATCCTGCCCATCAGCCATCAAGGCAAAGCATACACGTTGCAGCACATCCACCTTCGCACGTTTCACCTCCTCTTCCGACCACGAACGGTTGATGTACAGCAACCATACCACCAGTACGGCGATACCCAGCAGCGCCAGCCCTATCCAGCCCTTTTTCTTCACTTGCTCAAAGCCATCGCAAAAGAACCTTGTTCCTCTCAAAATGTCACTTCACCTTTTTCTTGTTCTTCAGATAATAATCAACCCCACGGCTCACATTCTCCTTGACAGCGTTCGAAGACATGGTGGCACCCGTCACACCATCCACCTTCGTCTGGTCAAACTTCTTCACCGACAAGGTCTCATATTTCGCCAACATTTCCCTCTTCACCCGTGTGAAGAACTTAGGTGTTTCCATATTCTTCAGCGGAACCACCTGCACGATGACATCCTTCTTGATGTGGATTTCCACAGGTGTCGTACCCTGATACCCCTTCACATCCTCAGCCAACGTTGTTGTGTTCACCACATACGTACCATCTTCCAGTTTCTTCATCACTTCCTGAGCTGACGCACCCGAAACCACAAGTGCTATCGCCATCATTGTCACGAATCTCTTCATTTTCTTTCTTCTAAATTGTTAATTCGGCTGCAAAGTTAACGCTTTGTGTTTATTCTATCAAATAAAAACAAACACTTTTATTAAAATAGCACCCACAAATTCTCTTTCAGAGAAAAGGGAAGGTCGCTGGTTGCGACCTTCCCTTTATTTTCTTCTGTATCGTAAAATGCTCCTTCAAGGGCGATGCTCATTTGCGGAATCGCTTCTGAGTCTGGTTGCCCTGACGGATGATATAGACACCATGCTGGGGAGCCTGTTGCAGACGTATGCCTGTGACGGTGTAGTACTGAACAGGATACAGCTGGGAGTTGACAGTTGACTGTGGCGCACTGATGGCTGTCTCGATACCATAGCCGTAGAGCGCAACTTGGTTGGCACGGAACTCCTGTTGACCACTGCCGTCGGCTAAGTTGGCTTGGAAGCCGAGATAGACTTCAGTCGGCTCAGCGAGGGTGAAGTAGATGCCGTCGAACTGAGCGTTGTCAGAGGCACGCTGGTTGAGGTCGAGCCAAGCGATAGACTGGGTCTCGATGTCGCTCGTAGTGAATGGTTGTGTTGTGGCGAAGAGATAAGCCTGATGCAAGTTGTAGCGTGTGTCGAACGTGTTGCCGAAGTAGTAACGGCCTGC
>JBGUMY010000277.1:0-5332 GCA_045117095.1 Bacteroidaceae bacterium
CCTGCGCCTCCTTCTGAGGCTTGGAAAAACAATAATTACCAACAATTGACAATAATTTTATCCAATAATATTTTTATTTATTTTTCATTATTTTTCCTTCGGCGGCTTGCCGCAATAAACAATCGGCTTTTATACCGAACTGACAAGGAAGGGGGAGATGCTTCACAACGAAGCGAGGTGCTCGCGAATTTGGTAGGTGCGCTGCTTGTAGTCGGGCATGATGCGCTGGAGGTGGGTGCGAATCTCGTCAGCGTGGGTGTCGAGATAGCGGAAGGATTGGACGAGGTCGCCTGGGGTGAAGTTACGGCAGTTGCAGACGAGTTGCTCGGAGAGTCCGAGGTCGCGGGCAATGCCTCTCGACTTGATGGAATAGCCGAGGGCGATGGTGGGCACACTCATGGAATAGGCCGAAATGACGGCGTGGGTGCGGGCTCCGACGAAGAGGTGGAGATGGGAGATGACGTGGCGTATCTGACAATAGTTGAGGGAGTCGATGTCGAGGATGTCGATGCGTCCGGGGGCGAAATGGTCACGGATGAGACGAGACATTTCACGGTCGTCTTGATTGATGCGTCCATCATTCCATGTCACATGGGGGATGAGCAGGATGTGGTAGTCGGTATGGAGCAGGAGTTGACGGATGAGTCCGAGGACCTCTTGCCCGAAGCGTCCATCGAGCCGCATGCCACCCATCACGTAGTTGCTGATGTTGAGTCCCACTACCCTCTTCTGGCCGTCGGCCATGCAGGGTGGCAGCGGACATTCTTCGGCAGGCAGGATGAAGGCTGGATCGGGCAGCAGAACGACGTTGGTGAGGCCGAGCTGACGGAAGTATTCGTAGGTGAGCGACTCTCGGGCATAGACGAGGGAGAAGTTGAAGAGCGTCTGGAGTTTGGCGGGCGTCTGGTTTTCGGGTCCCATGGAGCATCCCCACAGAATGGTCTTCATACCCTGGCTGTGGAGGAGGTTGTTGGTGAAAATGACCTCGTTGTCGTCGTAGCAGAGCATGTCGCCGCCCGTGGAAATCATGATGTCGTCGGGGGTCATCATGCGCAGGAAGGTCTGATAGGGATAGAGAAGCCGCTTCTCGAGGGTCTTGGTGGTGTGGAAGAGCTTGTTGATGAGTCCGAGGGACTTATCGATGACGAAGGACTCGCGTCGGCAGGGAACGAGTTGCATGTATCGGTCGATGCCGAGCCGCTTGTCAAGCTGCACATCACGGCAATAGCCAAAAAGTTGGTCGGCAGGAGCTCCGATCAGCAGGGCAGACCCTTTGGCGATGGCTTCGCATCCACGGTTGCCGCCATCGAGATGAATAGGAAAAAAGTATTTCATGAGCGAACAATCTCTGAGGTTTCGGAATCAGTCAGCAGAGGCTCCACTTCGGCCTCCGCATCCTCTTCCTTCTTCCAAACGAAATCGATCTTGGAGCACAGGAAGAGGAATCCTGCTGCCACATAGACAATGGCTGTGGCAATGGAATAGTATCGGTAGTAGAAGATGCCGAAGGTGGGAACAGCTCCGAGCGTGTAGATCATCAAGACATCTGCCACATCGAACGAGGTTCGGTTGTAGCGCCAGATGACCACGCAACAGAGACCAGAGAAGAGGAGACTCAGGAAGATGCCGCCCGCCACACCGAGATCGAGCATCCACGAACCGACATGCGAGGCGAAGACACCGACGAAGAAACCCTCCTTGGCGGTACGTTCTTCTTTGGTGTCAACGTACTGATTGTTCAGGAGAAAGTAGGAGATGATGGGCAGTTCGCGCTCAATATAGTAGAGGTCGGGGTCGTGATTCTCGTAGAAATAGCAGAAATTGGCATAGGACTGCCCTGCATACTCCAGCACACTTCCACCCGCTCCTTCCTCATCGTCCTCGAATCGGGAGGCAGAAACCGCAACGAAATAAATCAGTCCGACGGCTACAGTCGGCACACTCAGGGTGAGAAGGAAGTTACGCACTTTTTTGGTGATGAACCGCTGGAAGAAGACCAAGCAAAAGAGGAACATCAGACCGTAGTGGATGATTTCGGTGCGGTCGGCCATCAGCACACCTCGAAGAATAGGGCTGATGGACACCAGCAGGAGTGGCGCTGTCAACCACAAACTGCGTTTCTCCACACAGGAATAGTAGAAGAAAAGCGGAAGGGCAAGCAGGGTCGTGAAACTCAGCAGGAACATGGCCTGCATGGGAGCTGGCAACGTGAGCATCTTGGCATCAGCAGGAGAGATGTCGCCCGCATAGTGGGAATCCTTCAGAAACTTGAAGTCGCCATTCAGCAAATCGGACACAAACTCGCCCACCAGGTAGTACATCAGCACGCCCTGCAGGACGATGAACAGCGTGAAGCCCAAGATTATCCAGCGGTGTACATTGCCGATATGCTCCAAATTCTCAGGACGGATGAAGGAGAACGGCAGAATCGTCACCGTGATGAGTCCACAATAAAGCACAGTAGGAATGACACCGAAATCGGGATCCCATCCATCGAACAGCACGCCACTGTTCTGCGACATGAAACCGCCCAGCACCATCAGCACACAGCAAAACGAGGTGATGGTGAACAATGTGGACATGTAAACAGCCACATCAAAGACCTTGTGCCTGCGCCAAAGATAGTAGGTGAGGCTGGCGAAATATATCAGCGGAACGAAATACATATCAATGATAAACGTTGGTGAGATGAGGAGATTGGCGGTCGGAAACGGCATACTTGACCTCGTCGGTCATACAGCCAGTGCCGATGATGACAACCATTACCTCATGCTCAGGAATATTGAATCGCTTCTGCATCCGCAGCAACTTGTCACTCATGAATCCGCAGGAAAGCGGAATGGAGCCCAACCCCAGATAGTGAAGGGCATTGATGAGGTTCTGGCCATAAAGACCGCCATCCACATAGCACTGGAAAGGCTCATGCCCCAGGAATCCCTTCATGTCGGCAGTCACCACGATGCAACAGGGAATGTCTTGATAGAAGCCCTTGCAGCCATCCTGCATCCGAAGCAGTTCGTGGCAATCTTCACCAAAATAGATGTGGGTATGCCAAGCCTGACGATTGCATGCGGAAGGCGTTCGGGCAGCCAATGTGAGTGCCTCGTCCAACAAAGCCCTCGAGGGAGCCTCCCCCTTAAAATATCGGATGGAATGACGGCTGTAGAGCAAGGAGGAGAAATCGCCTCTCGCCTCCTGCTGCAAAGCGTCTGATGGCTGCAAACTGATGCCAGCAGGCAAGGAAAGGCTATCAGACGGAATGCCCGACTCCTGACACAACTGTTCGTACATAGCCTCCAACTCAGCCACATCCACTTGATCTCGGTGCTGAAAAGCAAAATATGACTTGATAGTGGAGAGGGGACGATAGAGGAAGTCCTTGTTTTGTGACGCATACAACCTATTATATTTACGCAATCGTCCTATCAGCGCACGCACCTTCTCTTGTCCGAAACCTCGACGAGGATTCCGCATGGACATGCCCTTCTCAATGACGTGCGTCTCTCTCAGGAGCGTGTACTGCATCTTGCGAATGTCACGATCGGTACGTATGCTCGCATTGTAGCGGCAGAGACGCCGCCAGTAAGAGAGCGTCTCGATGAGGAACTGGATTTGCAACGGCAGCCGAGCCTTGATTCCATCGCATATTTGTGTAAAAGTCATCATCGCAACAAGGATTTAATATGAACAAGATCTTTCCACCCGAAAAAGATGGCTCTCAATTGCTTATAGAAGATTCCACGATAAATGGGAATGAAGAAATCAGCCAAGGTGCCAGATACGAAGATGGTGATGAGCGCCACATAAGCTGCACCATGAATGCCATACCGCTGAATGAAGAACCAGTTGCACACCACACAAGTAGCACAACCAATCAGATTGCGGATGGAAGCATATTTCTGGATGCCCTCTATCACCATCAACTGACCCGATGTCTGGGAAAGTGCATCGCCTATTACCTTGAAAGCCATGATGGCAAGCACCGATGCCGCCCCTATATAGGTGGGGCCAAAAGTGCAATAGACAATGGGGTAAGAGAGCAAACTGACCATCAGCGCCAACACCACACAGGTGGCAACGGTCACATTCATAAACACCCCAGACAACTTCTCATATCGCTCCACATTCTCCCGACGGGTCTCAACCAACATAGGAGTGACCGTCTGGGCAATAATGGTCGGCACAAACACCATAATCTCTGTGAAACGAATGGCTACGGAATAGACACCCAAATGACTCTGATCCACCATGTTGCCAATCATCACTTGGTCAATGCGATTGTAGATGATGATGGCCGCTCCCGACAAGAGCAAAGGGAAGGCCTGCTTGAGCATATAACCAGCCAAAGACTTATCAAACGTCCATCGTCGGATAGAGCCTATCTTCGAGGCATACGACATGGTGTAGCCCATAGCCAAGAGCAATGAATCGAACACCAGCGAACAGATGAACCAAATGAGTGGCAACTTCAGCCACACCAACACAATCTTGACCACCATGCCGATCAGCGTACGGGAAATCTCGGTCTTGACCACATACTCATTCCAAACAATAGAGGTGAAATGGTTGCGCGACACCCAAGTCGTGTTCAGCAACACCGAACAGGCATAAATCATGATGTAAAGACGGATGTTCCAATCAGCCTCCCAGAGCCACGCCACCAAAAAGATGGCAACGAAAGCAATGGCGGCAAAGCACAACTTCAAGGCAAACGTCGTACCCAAGATTTTATCCCTCATTTGAGGTTCTTTGGATTCTTCACGTATTTGTATCAGATCAAGGCCAAAATCGGCAAAAACCTGAAAGATAGCGACGAAACTGATGACATAGTTCATGATGCCATACTTCTCCTCACCCAGATAACGTGCGACGATAATGCCGACTACCAACACACTCAACAAACTCGCCACCTTGCCACCCATGGCCCAGGCGATATTCTTCAAAGCCCTTTTCTTCTTTTCAGATATGTTCAAATTGTTGATAAAGTGCATCGTCTATCAGCAATTAAAATTCGTTCTATTTCTGACTGATCACATGACGTGCAGCATACAAAGCAGTAACGAAAGTGGAAAGAACCAGCATGACACCCACAAAAATCATACGCTTAGGTCCAGCTGGCTTCACAGGCACGGAAGCACTCTTCAAGGTCGTGAATGCAGGTGTACATTCCTGCACCTTAGCTTGCATAGCCTCCAACTGAGTATTCATAGCGCGATAGGTGCTCAAACGCAGTTGCACACGCTCTTCCATCTCATCACGCTTCGACAGATAAGCCTGCAGAATCACATTCTTGTGCGAGTCACAATAGTCAGAATATTCATGTACAGCCTTC
>JBGUMY010000278.1:0-3425 GCA_045117095.1 Bacteroidaceae bacterium
GATAGTCTTTGAGGATGTCTTGGATCTGGTTGTAGGCATCAAGGGGATTGCCGCCATAGAGGTCGATGTAGGCTTTATCCTTCTTCAGACACAAGGTGTTCCATTCCTGCATATATTTATAATAGATGGGGGCGTATCCCTCTAAATATTCGATGTAGGAGAGGCGGACGGCTTCTATCTCGCGCTCCAACTGGCGTTTCAGTTCCTTCTGCTTCTCATACTCTTCGAAGGCAGCAGTCTGTGCCTTCTCCATGCTGCTGCCCACAGAGATGGAACTCAAGGTGGCATCCCCTGTCAGCATCGAACCCAGCACACCCACAGGATTGACCTCCGTCACAAAGGTGCTTGCCCCACTCGTCGCACTACGCATCAGCATCCACACATCATCCAGTTCCTGGTGCTGCTTCTGCAACTCATAGAGGCGTTGCAGGATGGGGAACAATTTCTTCTTCTGTTCCAGCACTTCAGGCGCCACGCGGGTGAAGTCTTGTTTGGCCACATATTCGAGGTAGGACATGAAGTCCTCGGACTGGCACTGCGCCACTTCGAGCGCATTCATCGCCCGCACCGTTTCTTCAATGTCATATTCTGGCGCCTTCACCTCCATAGCCTCCCAAGCGGGTTCAAACTCCTCGGAAGGGGTGTACTCCTCCAGATTGATGGTCTCCACAGGCCAGCAATGCCATACAATCAGCGCAGCGATGCCCAGCGCCACCACTGTCAAAAGTGTCCAAACTACTTTCTTCTTCATGATTCATCAGGTTTTGATGGGACAAAGATACGATAACTTTTTCATCTAATGAACAAAAATCCGTTTCAATTCAACTTTCAGTGTTCATTTTTAACAAGGGATCACACGAATGGCACGAATTTTGATGGGAATCCGATATAAAAAGTTGCGGCAAGCCGCCGAAAGAAAAATATGAAAAAACAATCAAAAATAGACAAAAATGGAAATGCGTGTTTATATTGTTTCTTCGGCAGCCTGCCGCAACAAACCTATAGCATTCGGCACAGCTTATCGCACGAATATCGACAGATAAGGGAAGAAAAGACTTTTCCATAACTGATCCATTCATTTTTCAAACTTTGAAAAATAAATTCAAAATTTTCAAAATAAAATTACAAAGTTTGAAAATAAAATTTCAAACTTTGAAAAAGTAAGGCGAAACCTAAGTCTTTCTTTCGCTCTCATATAGAAAAGAAAAAGCAAAAGAAAGGCTCATTAAAAGTCAGTCTCGGAGCACGCAAAAAAGAAAAAGGGAACGAAAGCTGAATGCTTCCGTTCCCTTTTTCTATTGAGTTTGTATCGCTTAGAAGTCGTTGCCGAAGGAGGAGAATACCATGTCGGCATCGAATGGACGACGCTCCACAGTCTGGAAATCTTCCTTGGCGCCCACAATAATCTTCTCGAAATCGCGCATACCCGTACCAGCAGGGATGAGGTGACCAGAGATCACGTTCTCCTTCATACCTTCGAGCGAGTCGCTCTTACCACAGATGGCTGCTTCGTTAAGCACCTTCGTGGTCTCCTGGAAGGAGGCGGAGGACATGAACGACTTGCTACCAAGACCTGCACGGGTGATACCCTGCAGAATCTGTGTGGAAGTGGCAGGGATGGCATCGCGTGTCTGCACAAGCTTGAGATCACGACGCTTCAGCATGGAGTTCTCATCACGCAACTTGCGGGCTGTGATAATCATACCAGGTTCGAGCGTCTCAGAGTCACCTGCGTCGATGACGAACTTCTTGCCCCAGATGCGGTCGTTCTCCTCGAGGAAGTCGAGCTTATCGACAATACCCTCTTCAAGGAAGCGAGTGTCACCTGCATCTTCAATCTTCACCTTACGCATCATCTGGCGCACGATGATCTCGAAGTGCTTGTCGTTGATGGACACACCCTGCATGCGGTACACATCCTGCACCTGGTTGACGATGTATTCCTGTACTGCGGTCGGACCCTTGATGGCAAGGATATCGGCTGGTGTGATGGCACCATCAGACAATGGCGTACCAGCACGCACATAGTCGTTCTCCTGCACGAGGATCTGCTTGGACAGTGGCACGAGGTACTTGCGAACATCACCCACCTTAGAGGTGAGGATAATTTCACGGTTACCACGCTTCACTTTACCCATCGTCACCTCACCATCGATTTCTGCCACGATAGCAGGATTAGATGGGTTACGTGCCTCGAAGAGCTCAGTCACACGTGGAAGACCACCCGTGATGTCACCAGCCTTTGCCACTGAACGTGGAATCTTGACGAGGATGTCACCAGCCTTGAGCTTCTGTCCGTCTTCCACCACAATGTGTCCATTGATGGGGAATGAATAAGTACGGAGCAGTTCCCCACCCTTCTTGTCGAGGATGTGGCAGTAAGGCACAGCAGCACGGTCTTTCGCCTCGGTCACGATAATGTCGCGCAGACCTGTGGTCTCATCGACATCCACACGGTAAGTCAGACCTTCCCTCACACCTTCGAACTGTGCCACACCATCGAATTCGGTGACAATGACAGAGTTGAAAGGATCCCAGTCAGCAATCACCTGACCTGCCTCCACTGTGTCGCCCGACTTCGCGTAGAGGTTGGCGCCGTATGGCACAGGAACGGTGGAGAGGATGATGCCTGTATTGAGATCGAGGAAGCGAAGTTCTGCCAAACGACCTACGACTACCTGACCTTCAGGATGATCAGCTGTAGGACGTGGAACTGTGCGTAACTCATCGATTTCGATCTTTGACTTGTTCTTTGCCTTGATCTGTGCATTGGCTGCAGCGTTACCAGCCACACCACCAGCGTGGAATGTACGGAGGGTCAGCTGTGTACCAGGCTCACCAATGGCCTGTGCAGCGATGACACCAACAGCCTCACCCTTCTGCACCATGCGCTGGGTAGCGAGGTTACGTCCGTAGCACTTCATGCAGACACCCTTCTTGCTCTCGCAAGTGAGGACAGAACGAATCTCGACGCTCTCGATACCACTCTCCTCAATCTCTGCAGCCAGACGGTCGGTGATTTCCTCACCACTGGCCACGATGAGTTCGTTGGTCTGTGGGTTGACGATGTCATGAACAGACACACGACCCAGGATGCGCTCAGCAAGGGATGCCACCACACGGTCGCCATCCTTAAGGGCGGTACAAATAAGACCGCGAAGTGTGCCACAGTCCTCCTCGTTGATGATGACGTCGTGAGACACATCGACCAAACGACGGGTGAGGTAACCTGCGTCAGCCGTCTTCAAGGCGGTGTCGGCAAGACCCTTACGGGCACCGTGGGTAGAGATAAAGTACTCGAGCACGGACATACCTTCCTTAAAGTTAGAAAGGATTGGGTTCTCGATGATGTTATTGTCGGAAGCACCAGCCTTCTGAGGCTTAGCCATCAGACCACGCATACCTGCCAACTGAGAAATCTGGTC
>JBGUMY010000279.1:0-4837 GCA_045117095.1 Bacteroidaceae bacterium
GGGACGGCAGACGGGGGCAAGGGTGATGACATAAGGCATATTGGGAAACTTCTCGTCAAACATCTGCTTGACGATGGGATAGTCAGCACAATCGCGCAGATAAACCACAATCTGCATCACATCATCGTAGGTCATACCACCTTCTGCAAGAAGTGCTTCGACATTTTCCCACATACGATGGGTCTGTTTCTTGACGTCGCCCACATGAATCACCTCACCATGATTATTGATGGATGCGGTACCAGAAATGTAGATGTGGTTGCGGTCCCCATATTGCATAAGGGTAGCTCGCTCGAAGGTGACACCATATTCGATGGTGCGGTTCAAATGAGTCAGCGCATGGAGGTATCTTTGCTGTTCGGGCTCGAATCCAGTCATCGCATAACTGCCAAGTTGTATGAGTGCCTTGGGGTCGGCTGGTGTGCCACCAATGCCTGTGGAAGCAATGTAATGGGTGTCAGGAGTGAGCCCCTGTTCCATAAAGCATTCACGACGGGACTTGACAAGCCCGTTGTATTGCGTGTCCACATCTCGTACAAAAAACCAAGTGCGGATGCAATTAGCTTCGAGGGTCGCCCCGAAGAGTTTGAGGGTATCGATGTAGGAGAGCATGGTCTTCCATGTCTGCATGTAGGAAGTGTCAACACTGGTGTTGATGAGTCCCATCGTCCAAATGTGCTGGTAGCCATTGTGTTTCACTACTGTCGATCCGTTCATCTGGCTCACATCGGCTCCTCGTAGCAGATACATCCATAGAGCTATTTTGGAGCCATCGAGGGGTGATTGCTGGATGTAGGAAATCGTGCATTCTTCGTTTTCGCTGATGAGTGGTACCTGATTGGTCGCATCGCTGAGAAAGTAACGTTTGAATACAGGTTTCGCACCCGTCACTTCATCCATATCGCGTAATGCATTGACAGCTTGCTGAAGGCGTTTAAATTGTCCTTCGAATAGTTCACCACGCGACTCAACATGAAGGATGGCATGTATCTCTGTCACCTCACCAGCAGTGAAGTGAGTCAGTTCGATACGGGCTCCTATTTCTTGTATATTTTGTGACTGATATTTCATAATGGCTGCAAAGGTACGGATTTTCAATGAAATGTAAAAAGTTAAAAGTAAAAAAAATAGATTTTCTCGAGTGTGAGCGACTTAGACGGAGTCAACGCATTGATTTTTCCCCTTTATTTTCTTGACAATGGCACTTGTCGCCACATTGAGGGCATGAGTCACAGTGGCACGAACGCCTTTTGCCTATGAAATAACCATAGAGGCGGTAGATGATGACCGCGATCGTGATGGCGAGGATAAGGTAAACGATGATTTCTTGTGTCATGGGATGAGACTTCCGATTTGATAAATCAGCATGGAGGTGAACCATGCGAGGATGGTTGTGTAGAGGATGGTGAAACCCGCCCATTTCCATTGCCCCGATTCACTCTTGATGCTGATGCAGGTGGGGATGCAGGGAAAGTAGAGCAACACAAACACCATGAAACAGAAGGCGGCGAGGGTGGTCATGCCACTGGTGGTGATGTCACCATGATAGAGCACCGCCATCGTGCTGGCTACAATCTCCTTGGCGCCAACACCTGCAATGAGCGCCACACCTTCTTTCCAAGCCAAGCCACAGGGTTGGATGACGGGTTCGACGAACTTGCCAATCTGTCCGATGTAACTGAGTTCCATCTGCTCGTCTTCTGTTACCTCAGCGTGGTGGGGAAAGTAACTGAGCGCCCACACCACGATACTGGCCAGCAGAATAGTGGTGCCCATCTTTTTCAAATATTGCTTGCCTTTCTCCCAAGTGTGTCGGCTAACGCTCTTGGCGGATGGCATACGATAGGGAGGTAATTCCATCACAAAGGGGCTGCTTTCGCCCTTGACAACAAAGCGGCTAAAGAATTTGGCCATCAGGATACTGAATGCAATGCCCAGCAGATACATGCTAAACAGGATGAGGGCGGAATTTTTGGGGAAGAAAGCTGTGATGATAATGATATAGACGGGCAGTCGGGCTGAGCATGACATGAGGGGGACGATGAGCATAGTAATGAGGCGTGACTTACGGTCTTCAATGGTGCGTGTGGCCATGATGGCGGGGATGTTGCATCCAAAGCCCATAATCATGGGAATGAAGGATTTACCGTGCAGTCCCATACGGTGCATGATTTTGTCCATGATGAAAGCTGCACGTGCCATGTAGCCAGAGTCTTCCATCCACGAGATGAAGGCATAGAGAATCATGATGTTGGGCAGGAAGACAATGACTCCTCCCACACCGCTGATGATGCCATCGACTATTAGGTCTTTGAACATGCCGTTGGACATCCATCTGCTGACGATGTCTCCCAACCATCTCACGCCTGTATCAATCCAGTCCATCGGATATTGGCCAATGTTGAAGGTACAGAAGAACATGAGGTACATGAGTAGCAGGAAGATGGGATAGCCCCACACCTGATGGGTCACCACGGCATCGATACGTTTGGTCATGAGGCGCTTGTAACGCTGTACCTTTTGGAACGTCTCTTTCAAGGCTCCTTGGATGAATCCGTATTTGGCATCAGTGATGGCTGACTCGCTGTCTTCGTCAATTTCTTTGAGGATGTCCTGCTGACAGGCATTACGCTCAGCCAGAATGTCTGAGGCATTGTCAAGTTGACGGATGATACCTTCCACTTGACGATCATTCTCTAAAAGTTTAATGGACAGAAAGCGTGCAGAGTAGTTGTGGTGAGGCTCAGGATTCTTGCGGACGAATGCCTCAATGCGTGCTATCTTGTCTTCAAGCAATACTCCATGATTCACGTGTATATGTCTGGCTATCTTTTGATTACCTTCTGCGATTTGGATGACTTGATGGAAGAGTTCTTTGACACCTTCACCTGTCTTTCCTACTGTCGGAACAATAGGAGCGCCCAGCAAGGTACCGAGTTGATGCATATCGAGTTGATTGCCGCTCTCACACAATTCATCGAACATGTTGAGCGCAATAATCATCGGCACGTCCATATCAATGAGTTGGGTGGTGAGGTAGAGATTGCGCTCCAAATTCGAGGCATCCACCACGTTGATAATGAGATCAGGATGCTGCTCGATAATGTATTTGCGCACATAAAGTTCTTCTGGCGTGTAAGTAGAGAGGGAATATGTACCAGGTAAATCGACAATATTGAAGTGGTAACCTTCGAAATTGAAATGACCGACTTTGGCATCGACGGTGACACCCGAATAATTGCCAACCCGTTCGTGGGCTCCACTGGCGATATTGAAAAGAGAGGTCTTACCGCAGTTTGGGTTGCCCACAAAGACTACGTTGAGTTCATGCTCCTTCACACGTGCCACTTTGTGCACGATATCTTCGCAGTCATCGGCAGGAATACCTGGCTGTTCAAGATGTTGTGCAGCCCATTGTTTTGCCTCCTCCTCGTTGATGACTTCCACCAAATCGGCCTCTGCACGACGAAGGCTGACCTCATAGTCCATGAGTTTATATTTCACAGGGTCATGGAGGGGAGCATTGAGCAATACTTCCACGCTCTGCCCCTTGATGAACCCCATCTCGACAATGCGTTTGCGGAATCCTCCATGTCCCATCACACGCACAATCACACCTTTTTCTCCTGTCTTTAATGCTGAAAGTTTCATGCTTATTTTCTATTTGGCTGCAAAGTTACGACCTTTTAGCGTGTTGTACAATACTCAATAGTCAGTAATTTGCACATTATCTATAAATAAAAGAAGTTCTTTCGTTTTCATATGCCATTTTTTCACTAACTTTGCATCCCAAAGAAAGAATCAATCAGATGTTAGACAAGAATAGTAAAATATTTGTGGCGGGTCATCACGGACTTGTTGGCTCCGCCATCTGGGACAATTTGAAAGCTCGTGGCTATGTGAACCTTGTTGGCAAATCACACGCTGAACTTGACTTGCTCGATCCTGTGGCGGTGAAGCGGTTCTTCGACGAGGAACAACCAGATGCAGTCGTATTGGCTGCTGCTCATGTAGGTGGCATCATGGCCAACCTGCAATATCGTGCTGATTTCATCTATCAGAATTTGCAGATTCAGCAGAACGTCATCGGTGAGGCCTGGAAGCATAGGGTGAAGAAACTCCTCTTTCTTGGCTCCACCTGCATTTATCCTGGCGAGGCTCCTCAGCCTATGCATGAGGATTGCTTGCTTACTTCACCCCTCGAATACACCAACGAGCCATACGCCATTGCCAAGATTGCAGGCTTGAAGATGTGTGAGAGTTTCAATCTCCAATATGGCACCAACTACATTGCTGTCATGCCGACAAATCTTTATGGTCCCAACGACAACTTTCACCTTGAGAATTCCCATGTTCTGCCCGCCATGATTCGAAAGATTCATTTGGCGAAGTGTCTGAACGAGGGCAATTGGGAGGCTGTGCGCAAGGATTTGGGACTTCGTCCTGTCTCGATGAAGGTTCCCAAGATGGTAGATGGCCAAGTTGCACCAGAAGAGGCTGAAGCAAAAGCAACTCAGACCATCATGGCCACTGCGATGAGCGATGAATATACCATTTTGCAAGTACTTCGCCACTATGGCATCACCCCTGGGGTAGTCACGTTGTGGGGCACAGGAGCACCTATGCGCGAATTCCTCTGGAGTGAGGAAATGGCCGATGCTTCCGTTTATTGCTTACTAAACGTCGATTTCAAGGATGTGGTCGAAAAGAGCGATTTCACGGTCAATCGTGATGGCATCAAGGAAATCCGCAACTGCCATATCAATGTAGGTACGGGCAAGGAAATCTCTATCAAAGAGGTGGCTGAACACATTATGCAGGAGATACGCTTTAAGGG
>JBGUMY010000280.1:0-5171 GCA_045117095.1 Bacteroidaceae bacterium
GATGTAGTCAAAGCAGACTTTGAAGAGGTTGTCGTTGATCCATTGTGTGACAAAGGGTTCCATCTTGCTGATTTTCTCTGATGCTTCTGCCCCGTTGAGTCCTTCGAGGAGGTTGGGCTGGCCTGTGAACCAGTAGCTGACGATATCCTTGTCGGCATAGTTGGTGGCCGGAAACTTGAAGGTGTCGGCCACGGTGCAGAAGGTCTCTTCGTAGATGTATTCGGTGTAGAACCAACGGAAACGCTTCTCTAACTTGGCAGTCGATTGGAGACGTCTGCCGTTCAGTTGCAGGGGTGTCTGCTGGCACATTTCTTCCACAGTATTGAAAATATTGGAGAACGTGGTGGTGACGGTGTCACCCTCCACATCGGTGTGGGAACCCATGAAGGCATCGATGTTTAGGCACTCGGGCATGGGCTGAGCCCAGCAGACATTGTTGCCTTCCCAGAGGGAATCGCGCTCTTCCTGCGACATGACGGTGCTGTAAGTGACTTGGCGTTCGCATCTGCCGTCTTCGTAAATGATGGTGTGCATGTGCACATTGGGTTTGTCGCATGAAACGACGAACGCAGCTGATGTCAAGAGCATCAGATATAAGCTAATTTTTCGCATAAAGCATTCTTTTGATTTGAGTGTAACTAATTGGTTGAGGTTGACGTACCTGCAAGTAGCGTGTGTACATATTCTCGAGCGTGCTACTATGGGGGTAGTCTGTTGTATAAGCGTAAGCATTTTGAGCCTCTGTTTTCACAGGTTGATTGACATAGATAAAAAGCCCTATCAGCAGGATGGCAGCCGCAGAGGTGATGGTGCGCAAAATCACGATCATGGCATGTTGCTTCGTTTCCTGCTTGGGGAGGTCATCCTCTATGTCTGGAAGACTTGCCATGATGTTATCCACCATTGCATCAGGGTTTTCCAATGTTGGCATCTGTCCCTGAAGCCTATCGAGTATATCATCTATTTGTGTCATATCCTAATTGATTTAATTGTTCACGAATTGTTTGTCGAGCTGCATATAGATTGCTCTTCACCTGTTTGGCATCAAAGCCTGTTATATCCTCCACTTCTGAAGACGAGAGACCTTCCAACTGAATGAGGGTGAATACGATCCGTTGCTTCTCTCCTAATCCCTCGGCCAACATCCGAACGATGGATACCCACTCTTTGTTTTCCAACGTCTTCTGTGTGTCAGCATCCGATGCAAAGCGACGTAGCACCCGCTCATCGTCAGGCATCGGAATCACGTGCCTCATGCGTTTCAACCTGTCCAAACACAAACGGACTGCAATCGTGTAAATCCAAGTGGTGAGCTTCTTCTTCTCATCATACTCCCTGATGCTTTGCCACACCCTGATGAACGTTTCTTGCACCATGTCCTTCGCTTCCTCCTCATCACACAACATCTTCAGTGCCAACGAAAACACCATCCGCTGATACGCCTGTACCACCCCACGAAAAGCCTCCTTCTCGCCTCGTTGGCACCTCATCACTATGTTGGTTTCTATTTGAATCATTTTGATGTTGCTTTTGACCATTATACGTTTGAAACGAAGAAAAGTCAAAAGGAACATTGCAAAATTAACACTTTTCTTTCATTTTTCCTCATTGAGAAGGAAAAACTTTTACAAAAAAGCCCTATCTTTGCCCGCATGAAAGAAACATCTATCCAAATTCCCCTCCTCATCAAACAGGAGGATGAACTCACAGCCTCTGAGATGAAACTGCTCAATGAAGCACGTCTCGCCACCTACCGCAGTTACGCACCCTACTCTCATTTCTCCGTTGGGGCAGCCGTAGAACTTGCCGATGGTACCATTGTCAGTGGCAGCAATCAAGAAAATGCAGCCTACCCTTCTGGGCTATGCGCCGAACGTACCGCTGTCTTCTATGCCCAATCGCGCTATCCCAATATGAGCATTCGTCGCCTTTGTATCACCGCACGAGACACAGAGGGACATCCCTTACAACGCCCCATCGCTCCTTGTGGTGCTTGTCGCCAAGTGCTGCTCGAAGCCGAGCAACGGGCTGGGCAACCTATCGAAATCCTTCTCCATGGTACTACAGGCACCTACGTCATCCGCAGTGTCCAAGACCTCCTGCCCCTCAGTTTTGACAACTCTTTCCTATGATGTGTTCCTTTCATATCAGTTGAATAAAGGCCACGAAAAACGTCCAAGAGAGAACCGAAATTCAATCTTGGACGTTTTGATATAAAAAGAAATGTTGGATAGTTCTGGGGAGCGTTGTCCCAAGTACTTATTCTTTCTAAAGTTATTGCAGAGAGGCAGTGGCGGTGTAGCGCTTCATGACGCGCTGGTAGTAGCCTTCTGTGCGAGCCTTACGGGTCATGCACTTGAGGTCGCCTGAGTTCCAGAGACGGATGGCACGTTCCATATTGCCATCAGGATTGTAGTGCTCCTGATAATCGATGAACATGTCAATGCTCTTCTGCTTGTCATAACGGTCAGCGTAAGTGTACTTCTTGTATCCGACGATACGGTTGCACTCGCGCACGAGGATTTCGGAAATCTGCAGATAACCGACGTAGAGTCCATTCTTAGATACTTGGTTGGGTTGACATTCACTCTCAACCATCGCGATGGCCTGAATGACTGCGCCCCATTTTTTCTGAAGATCCACCTTCTGTTCAGGCTGCGTCGCCGTAGCTGTCAAAGAGATGGCCATCAGGGCTAATACTAATAATTTCTTCATACAATTCTTACCTTTAGTTCCTAAAACTGGTGCAAAGGTAAGCCTTTTATGAGAAATGACCAAAGAAATTTATGCTTTTTAGCATGTTTCCTGTCAAAAAAACATGCTTTTTAGCACATTTTAGCGTTTCAGCACCCTTTTTCCGTTCACAATGTAGATGCCAGGAGTAGTCATGGCAGACACCTTCTGACCTTGCAATGTGTAGATACCTTGACGGTTTTTAGGCATCGTGGATTGGGGTTCAGCAGCCACATCGATGATGGCATCTGGCTCATCTTGGATGGTCTTCACGTAGGTCAAGCGGAAATCATCGACCTTGTACCAACGCCCATCTTTCACGCCAATGGTGAGCGAACCGGTCTCTTCTCCAGCTGGAGCTTCGACAAGAATATCATCAATCGTAGCGGTGGTGAGATAGAGCGAGCCAAAAGCATGTCCCTCGACGGTCGCTATGTTTTCACCTGCAAAGATCGTAACCTGGGATTTGGAGTCAGTACCCACCTTGGCTGTCAGTCGATAATAGCCAGGCGTAAGTCCCTCGACTACTTGCGAGATGCTGACGGATGAAGAGTCTGTTTTGGAAATCAAGCTCTGGAGTATATATTCTCCATCGAGTCCTACTGAACGGTAGCTGTTAGCAGATGTTCCACTATAGACAGTGGCACCTCCAGAATGTCCTTCCTTCTTCCCGATCGTCCATCCCTTAGTCGATTTTGTCTCGAACGATGGATTAACAATCATATCGGTGAAATCTATCTCATGGCCGTTGAGCCGCGCAATCTGATGCGAATAAGTGATGCCATCAGCCAACAATTGAGCCGCATAGTTCTTGATCATCGTACCTGTGGTGAGCGTGGTTTCATCCTCTCCACGATGGGAGAACTCGTGTTCTGCCTCTTGAATCTTCGCCAGATAAGTATTGTAAGCATCGCGCTTGCTCAGGAGCTGGTACTTGTCCAACACCTGATAAGCCTGTTCGATGTCCTGCGCCAAGATGACATAGGCAGGATCGATTGTCAAACTTGGGTAGGCACGGAACGATTTGGTTAAATCGCTGGCATACCAATAGCCACTTAGCGCCTCAACAGGGGTGCCTTCATCCACTGGAACGAAGGAAGGCTTGTCGCTGTTCTCAATAAGCTGGGCATCAGCAGGAGTGACAATATTCAGGTAAGTGCCCACGACAGCAGCATCAACATTGGTCACAGGAGCCGCCAACACCTGCACGTTCTCAGCCTCTAACGTCACGTTTCTCTTCGAAGAAGTCATCAACAGATAGGTCTTGCCTGCCTCCAACGTCTGCACATCTCTCACACCATTGGTAATGCCAGAGATGGAGTGTTCCGTAATCTCACGCGCAATGATGCCATCAGGCACGCTCACCTCAAACGGTATCGTGAGCAACATCCATTGGGCAGGTTCGACAGACAGGGTCATCTTGGCCTTGTCAGCTATGAAATCAGCACGAGGCGTGAAATTAGCCCCTGTCACAAGCGAGAGGTCAGCGCATCGGCCTGCACGAATCACATTCTCGCCAGTGGCTTGACTGTTATCTGCCACATAGATGAGAGCATTCGGATTGACCGTTTGGCTGACATGATTGATATTGGTACACTGGGTCAGGTCATAAATCGTGGCAGAACGATAAGAGGACTTGTTAACAAAAGTGGCAGTATTGAATGCCGTATTGTCAAACTTACCTTTAAGTGTCATGGTGGTACCCTCAAAGCCGACCACCTCCATATCATTCTCCTTCAGAACAAAATAGAGAAGGGTATCAGTCCTTCCATCATAATGAATCACCTCATCGGTTGAAGGGATGGAGCTAACGAGATGCCCCTTGTAGTATTTGCCAATCTCGAACGGACAAGAAGACGTAGAGATGAGACTGAACTCAGCCGTACCCTCAGCCTTGCCATCGAGAGCAATCTTGCCAGATTTATTGCCCACCTCTTCCCAAGTCTTCGTCGACGCATTATAGGTAGAGAAAACCATTCGCAAAGAGCCATCAAAACCGATGTTAGAGGCATTGTAGAGCGTAGCGGTGGCCAACGATTTGTCGTTATAGACCACCTGGAATGCCTGACCGTCGAAAGTTTCCTTGTCCAGACTACCATCCATCGAGATGTTTCTGAAGTGGAGGTCGGAAGTGGTAAGCTCTGGTGTGACGGTGATTTTTTCCAACACATTCAGGTCGCCATCAGTTACTGTGATGTACCACTCACGGTCATTCGTTGGCTTGGCAGTCATCTTCAAATCCACCGTCTCACCCTTTGCCACCACCGTCGTCTTGTCGCTCGACTTGGCATTGCTTAATTTGGCTGGCTTCGTATTGGATGTGGAAGCAAAGAGATAGAAACCCTGATGGTCGAAGGTGCTGTTGTTGGTTACCTTGACGGTGAACTCATTCTCCACATTGGCATATACCTGTGCAGGAGGAGTGATGCTGATGGACA
>JBGUMY010000281.1:0-3926 GCA_045117095.1 Bacteroidaceae bacterium
ATTGCTGATGATGAAGCCAGAGACCATGCCAACAGGGAGAAAGCCCTCACGTTGGGTGAACAGTGGTTGGAATCCGGCTATCATGTCATTTCAATGCGAGATGATTTCAAGACTATTTACGGCGACGGAGTGGAGAAAGTTGATTTCACATTCGGCGAATGAGGCAGAATATATCAAGATTTTGGAGATTGGGGATTAAAGCAGGGGCATCATTCCGCAAGAACTTGTGATGATTTCCTCATGTGAGAGAATTTTTGAGGTGTGGTAGGCTTCGCGGTTACGGATGATGATGGTGCCACCTAACCATTCGGTCATTGGAAGTTCACCTTCCAGCGCGTAATGATTGACAACATGATGATCAAAGAGTTCCACAATATAGTTTGTATGGAACTCTTTTTCGTTGAGATATACTCGTGAAGCAGCGACACGTCTCATAACTCTCGACTCTAAAATCTATCACTTTTTCCTTCTTCGTGGCCCTATACGGTTTGGGGTACGGATAGAGGGGGCTTCTTGGATGTTGATGTGTTCGTTGGTTTGGTTGATTCGGCGGATTTCCTCTGGAGTGAGACGCTTGGATGGAAGTTCTGGAACAGAATCCACCACCGCAGAGTCAGTCACCACGCTGTCGGAGTTCTCCACCACCTCAGCCTCTTTCTCGTGCATGCGAATCAGGGAGATGTTGTCGATGAGACAGAAGTTGCGGGTGTTCTTCTTGCCTCGATAGTAGAAGAATCCAACGATGCTCTTGATGTCGGCATCTTCTTCAGCCTTGAGCGTGAATTGCTGGATACCATTGGTGTTGACCGTGCGGGTGATGCCTGATTGCTTGCCATTCACATAATGGATTCCCAAACCGATGTTGAGGTTGATATCGTAGGAGTCTTGCGACTCTTTCAGAAACACGGGAGTAAGTGTCAGAATGAATTGGTCGTGCTGGCGGAAGGAGGTGTCGGCATGAATGGTGAAACTCTCTTTGTTGAGCAAATCTTTTGTGCGGAGTGAAATAAGCTTTGTAGAGTTCCACAAGTTGGTGGTGTCGCCTCCTGTGGAGAATATTGCCATCATGTCGTTGTTACCGTTCACCACCTGAAGATTTTCGTTGAGGGCTGTATAGCGCTCTTTCAGATGTTCGTATATCTTGTGCAGGTCTTCTGTGTGGCGGTTGTAATAGACGACGGATGAGTCGAATTGAGCCTCTGTGATTCCGTGCTTCGCATAGACGGCATTGATGTAATCTTGCGCCTTTTCCTCCCGATTTTCTGATGGCAACTGCTCGATGATGCCCTGCATGAGGTGATAGTCATACAAGACATCCTCCATCTTGCCACGTGAGAGCACGTCCTTGGGACGGTTGTCACAAGCGACAAGGAGGAACAGGGTAAAAACGGGGATGGCGAAACGGAACCTCATAGCAACTTCAATCTTTCAATTCTTCAACTTTTCCTTATCTGATATTGGCTGACCAACTTGTGATAGAACAACAGCAGGGCGACGATGCCACACGAAATGGCTGCATCGGCAAAGTTGAAGATAGGGGAAAAGAACACGCAATGCTGTCCTGAATAGATTGGCATCCATTCGGGCATGTCCCATTCGATGAGAGGGAAGTAGAACATATCGACCACCTTACCATAGAGGAACTCTCCATAGCCATATCCCCAAGGTTGAAACTCTGCCACTTGTGGATAGGGTGGGTTGTTGAAGATGAGTCCGTAGAAAAGGCAGTCGATGATGTTGCCTGCTGCACCAGCTGCAATGAGAGTGAGGCAGACGACGTAACCTGTAGGTCGTCTGCGCTTAATTTCGCTGTGGATGAACCATCCAATCAATCCGACGGCCACCACACGGAAGAGGGTGAGGAAGAGTTTTCCCCCCCACAATTCCCATCCGAAAGCCATTCCGTTGTTCTCGACAAAGACGAGACTGAACCAACTGGTGATTTCGATGCGTTCACCCAAGAACATGCCCGTCTTGACACAAACCTTGATGATCTGGTCTATGACAAGAACGGCCATGAACAGGACGATGGAAAGGATATATTTGTTCTTTCTGTTCATCAATCTTTCTGTACACTAATGACAGCTTTGAAGTCATCGAAGTCGATGGCCTCGCCTTTAGGATTGCCAAGGGTGATAGAATTAGCCAGAACCTGTGCTGCGATGTTTTCTTTGAAGAGATCAAGCACGGCTTGGGTTTCAGGAGTCTCAGTGATAACCACCTTGATGCGGTCGGTGATTTCGAAGCCCTGCGACTTGCGAAGACCCTGAATCTGCTTGATGACCTTACGGGCATTGCCTTCATTCTTCAACGCAGGCGTGATGGTAATGTCGAGTGCCACAGTGGTTGTACCTTCGTTAGCCACGCTCCATCCAGGGATGTCCTGCGACATGATGTCTACATCTGCTAACTCAATCAAGACATCTTGGCCTTCGGCTTGCAAGGTAATCTGTCCATTGGCTTCAAGTTCGGCGATTTGTGTCTGGCTCATGCTAGCCACAGCGTTGCTTACTGCCTTCATCATCTTGCCAAACTTTTTACCCATCACACGGAAGTTGCACTTCACGTTCTTCACCAGCATCGCTCCATCCATCAGTTGAAGTTCTTTTACATTCACCTCCTTCATGATGATGTCCTTCATACGTTCGATGCGACCACTGAATACGGTATCCGTATCAGGAATGGCAATTGACTGGAGGGCCTGGATCACAGGAATCTTCACCTTCTTGCGGATGGACAATCCCATCGAAGTCACCTTCATGGCTGATTCCATTGCCACCTCCAGCTCGGAGTCAATGTGAGCTTCGTTGAAGGTTGGAAACTTAGCGAGGTGTACGCTCTGCGCAGCATCCTTGCTTGTGGCATTGTTCAAGTCACGGAACAATTGGTCGGCATAGAATGGAGAGATAGGTGCAATCAAACGGCTCAACGTGTCGAGACAAGTATAAAGGGTCTGATAAGCAGAGAGTTTATCGGCAGTCATCTCACCTCCCCAGAAGCGAGGCTTATTGAGACGGATATACCAGTTGGAGAGTTTGTCGATCACGAAAGACTGAATGAGACGGCCAGCAGGGGTTGGGTCATAATCATCGAGGTAAGTCTGTACGTTCTTCACCAACGTATTGAGTTCAGAGAGTAACCAACGGTCAAAATCGGGACGGTCAGAATAGGCAATGTCTGCTTCTTTATACTCAAAACCATCCACGTTGGCATACATCGTGAAGAACGAATAAGCTTGCTGCAACTTGATGAAGAACTGGCTTGTCACTTCTTTCACGCCCTCAGGGTCGAACGAAAGGTTGTCCCATGGTGAAGAGTTGGTAATCATGTACCAACGCACAGCGTCAGCGCCATACGTGTCGATGCATTCGAAGGGATTGATGACGTTACCAATACGCTTCGACATCTTGATGCCGTTTTTGTCGAGCACAAGTCCATTGGAAATTACCGCCTTGTAAGCCACTGAGTCGAACACCATCGTGGCAATGGCATGAAGTGTGAAAAACCAACCACGGGTCTGGTCAACACCCTCTGCAATGAAGTCGGCAGGGTAGGCGATGCCTTTATCGATGAGATCTTTGTTTTCAAAAGGATAGTGAACCTGAGCGTATGGCATCGCACCTGAATCGAACCACACATCGATGAGGTCGAGTTCACGGGTGAGCACATTGCCTTTGTCCGACACGAGTTTGATGTCATCTACGTAAGGACGGTGCAAGTCAATCTTGTCGTAGTTCTCTTGACTCATGTCGCCTGGCACAAACCCTTTGTCCTTGAGTGGATTCGAAGTCATCACACCAGCCTTTACAGCCTTTTCAATTTCGTTGAAGAGTTCCTCCACGCTGCCAATGCACACTTCTTCATGGGTGTCGCGATTGCGCCAGATAGGAAGGGGAGTGCCCCAGTAACGAGAACGGGAGAGGTTC
>JBGUMY010000282.1:0-4170 GCA_045117095.1 Bacteroidaceae bacterium
CATTTTTGAATATCGTTCATGCTTTCACCCTCGGCACCCACATTTTAAGTTTTGCTGAGTTTTTTTACAGTTTTCCTTGACTTTATCCCCGAATCATTGAAAAAATAAAAGAGGAATTGTTTGGTGGTGTGAGAAAAAGAGTGTACCTTTGCACATCAATCAATAAAACTGAGGCTGTTATGACTATCAGAGAAATGAAGAATGATGCAGTGAGGAGAATCTCGTTGCTTGACGAGAAGGACACCAAGACGGTAAAGTCCATCTGGCTTTACATCGCCAATGCTGTGCCGTCACATCAGGAAAGGGAAACTATGGATGAAGGACGTAAGAAGGCAAAGGAATTGGCACATTCTTTCTTGGGAGCTTTCGCATCAAGCAGAACGTCAAGTGACTGGAAGGAAGATAAGGAAGCTTATCTGGTGGAAAAGTACGGAGGTGAGTGATGAGAGTGTTTATTGACACAAATATTTTCCTCGATTACATCCAACAGCGTCCCGAAGGCTGGAAGGAGGCCGAAACCTTATTCTATCTGGCTATTGCAGGAGACATCGAGATGTTAGTGTCTGACTTGACAATTGCCAACATGCGCTACATTACCCGCAAGAACATCCCTTTGGAGCAGTTTTATGCTGTGATGAAGGGCTTGCGTAGGTTTTACACCATCGTGCCAGTAGGTGAAGTATCCGTTGACGAGGCCTACAGGATTGAGAGCAAGGACTTTGAGGATGCCTTGCAGTATTTCTCTGCTGTTCAAGCCGGTGCCGATTGTTTAGTCACCCGCAATTTAAAGGACTTCGATTTTGGCGGTTCTCTCAACATGATGGAACCTGCGGTTTTCTTGGAGAGATATTTCCCTCAAGACTTCGAAAAATAAAAGTAAATGAACCTTAACCCTCGGCACCCACATTTCTGGTTTCGCTGAGGGTATTTTTGTATAGTTTTCCTTGACTTTATCCCCGAATCATTGAAAAAATAAAAGAGGAATTGTTTGGTGAGTTGAAAAAAGAGTGTACCCTTTGTGGAGCTTTTACCCTTATGGCCTTTCTTACCAACAGATTCAACATCTAACGGATGTTAAAAGATAGGGGAAATGTTTGCATGATTCAAGAAAAGCTGCTTACTTTGCACTATCTAAACATATATAAATGTTGAATCATGATGAAATTGACGGCAAAAGAAGAAGAGATGATGGAGATGATTTGGCGGTTGGGAGAGTGTACACCTCGTGAGGTGCTTGCGCTTTATGATGACCCCAAACCTCTTATCACATCCATCTCAAACACGTTTCAGGCCTTGGAACGAAAGGGGTTTCTCACCCATCGTTCTCAAGGACGGGGGTATGTCTATATTCCGGCCATTGGGCAGAAGGAATATGGAAAGTCAAAAATCAGTTCGTTTGTGGACAAGTACTTTACTGGCGACTATCTCAGCGTGGTGTCGGAGTTTGTACATGAGGAGAAACTGAGCGAAGCCGAACTATTGCGTTTTCTTGCTGATTTGATGAACACTAACCAGTAAAAGCATTCTCATGATGGCTGAGTTTTTCATATACATCTTAAAATGGGCGGTTACACTCACCTTGCTCTATTCTTTCTACGGTCTGTGCTTGCGTAAAGAGACCTTCCATACGCTTAATCGGGTGGTGCTTCTCGGCATCCTCATGACCAGTATGATGTTGCCAACCTTTCACGTCACCACCACACAATCCACCCTGCTGAACCAAAGTATGGAGAGTGTCGAGTGTGCCATGCTGTCTATCTCAGAGGAGCAAGAGGCAAGGGAGATGTCTCCTGTCACCGAAAATCTGTCCCCGTTCTCATGGATACGCCTGACATTCATCATCTATCTTTGGGGACTACTTGTGTGTTGGTTACACTATTTCTACAATCTTCTCAGGTTCAGTTTTCTCGTCCTCCGAGCACGACATCTTTCTGCGCCAGAGGTGCCAACTTGGGTGCATGTATCAGTCAGCAGTAGCGTGAAGAACTCATGCAGTTGGTTTCGTTGGATTGTACTTGCTCCTGCTGATGCGCAGGATGCAAAAGCCACAATCTTGACGCATGAACTGGCTCACATCCAGCGAGGTCACTCTTGGGACAAACTATTGTGTGAATGCACATGCCGTATGCTCTGGTTCCTTCCCTTTGCATGGATGCTTCGACAAGATTTGGCTGATGTCCATGAATTCGAAGCTGACCGCGCTGTGCTGGACACAGGTGTCAACCTCAAAGAGTACAATGAACTCATTATCAGAAAAGCTGTTCGTACAAGACTGCAACCTGTGGTGAACGCTTTTAACGAGAGTAAAACTAAAAAACGAATAATGATGATGTTCAAAAAGAAATCGACAAAACTGGCGACACTCAAAGTTCTTTATCTGTTGCCTCTCACGGCATTTGCCATCACGGCGTTTGCCAAGCCTCAGTTGGCAGAAGAGATTGAGGATGCCATCACCCAGGCACCGCTCGACATCTTCCCTCTGAAAGACGAGGAACCGATAGAATCAGACATCAACAATGAGAATGACAGCGTACAAATTGTGAACGTTGCCCCCACTGAAATCGCTCAAGAAGTCACAAACGTATTGCTGGTTGTCGACCGTATTCCTGTCAATCTTGATGCAAACGGAGATATTGCTCCCCTTTATATTGATGGTCACGGGGGAGAGAAAGAATTTGCCACGCTTTCTTCCATTCAAAATTGGGATAGAGACAAGTATGCCCAGATTGCCAATCTTGACACGGCCAATATTGAGTCCATCACCATCTTGAAAGAATATGCTTCGAAAGTCATCTGGGGAAAACTTGGGAGAAATGGTGTCATCGAAGTCCTGACTAAAGACGGTTTAGAGTTCTATCAAACATTGAGGGCTGGTGACATCATCACGGGAAGGGTCTGGGCAGAAGAAGACTCGAATGACTATGTGCCCATCGAAAAGGCTCAAGTGTGTGAGGTGACAGACCAGGGACAGGTCATAGGAAAGTTGGTAACCACTAACACAAGAGGAGATTTCAGACTCCAAATCACAAATCCGGCCAATAGAATACGAATCACAAAGAAAGGTTACAACGATTTTATCTCCTCCATTAGGAATAGATCCTCGTATTATCACTTGTACCCCAAGAACTACTTTGAGGTGAAGGCAGGAGACATCGTGACGGGCGAGGTACTGAACTATAAGCAGCCCATCCCTGATGTCTATGTATCAGAGATAGATGGAGTAGGCAATCCCGTCAATTGCACCAAGACAGATGCATCAGGCAGGTTCTCCTTGAAGATTTCAGACCCTAAACATCGGCTCGAAGGAAGGCACGATAGATATAACACCCAAAGCGTAACAATCCATAGGGGGAACAACAAAATCCGCATGGAGCCCATCTTTCCAGATTGGTTCGAAAAAATCACAGGATTGGAGATGAACAGTTTTGGATTCATCACCCTCGATGGAAAGCCCGTGACAAAGATAACGATTGAGGGCAAAGAGTACGACCTCCTCCCCTCTGCCCCCGAATCGATAAATGAAACAAACATTTCCTCAGAAGAATTCGAGAGTCTGCGTAGTTCTAAGCCAGAATAACATCAAACAACTAAAACAAAATGATTTGTTTTCTGTGCCTTGGGGACACCATCGCTTCATGATTGATAAGTTTAAAGAACAGCCGATTTTTCGTGATACATAAAACATTTTGGTATTTTCGGAGGTTTCTGTGGAACTTTTACGTCTTGTGCAAAAAAAGTGAATGAGCCTGTTATACATTTTGGCTGAAATGGGAATATATCAATAGGACATCAAAACGAGAATGGAATTACCCACAGACATCGTACCTATCCCATCGACTGCCGATGATGCACAACTCATCAGCAGTATCCTCGATGGTCACACAGAGCATTTCCGTCTGCTGACAGAACGGTATGCTCCAGATGTGAAACGCATCGTGGGACGCATGATTCCACAGGCAGAAGATGCAGAAGATGTGACACAGGACACGCTGATGTCCGCTTACGAGAGTCTGCCACGCTATGACAGCCGACGAGCCAGTTTCAAGACCTGGCTGCTCCGCATTGCCTATCACACCGTCTTGAAACGTCTGCGAAGTGAGTCGCACATGCAGTTCGTTGAGGTGGAACAAACACGGATTGATGCCATCAGAGACGATGATGCCGACAAAC
>JBGUMY010000283.1:0-3805 GCA_045117095.1 Bacteroidaceae bacterium
GCTGTCTTTGCTTTGTAGCGTGTCGAAAGATAGTCATAAAGTTGCTGTCCTGTCGTTCTGCCGTTGAAATTCCAACCAATAGCATTGATGACTGCCAACCGTACATCAATGGGTGACTTCTTGTTGGCAAGAAAATCGAGCATCGAAACGGGAACGTCTGCTTCGCTGTCGTTGTCCAAGTTCAGAGCCATTTGCACCATAGAATTATCTTTGTAATTCTGTGCAAAATCGGTGGACGTGAGGGGAGAGTCTGCCCACATGAGTGCCCACGACAAAGTGAGCAACATAATGGTAAATAGGCGTTTCATGTTATCGTGGTTTTAACTCTTAATTGACTTCGTCGAGCTAAAATTCTTAACTCTTAATTCTTAATTGACTTCGTCGAGCTAAAGGCTCTTAACTCTTAACTCTTAATTCTTAATTCTTAATTCTTAACTCTTCACTCATCACTTCAGTCCTTCCCAAGTACCTTTGATTCTCTTGCACTGGGTGTAGAGCGATGGGCAGTTGAATACCTTGAAGAGTTCTCCTTCGTTCACTTGGATGATTTCCACGCTACGCTGTTCTGTGTCCCATCCCTTGCCCATCATGTAGATGTACATCACGCGACCATCATACAGCTGCATGTCCTGATGCTTGTTCACGCTGGCACGCATATTCACTGTGTATGGAGATTTGGGCGTGTAAGCGTTCTCAGGTGTAGCACCTTCCAATACGGCTGCTGGCAGATAGGGCTGATGATAAGAGTCATTCTCTGGGGCATACTGCGAGGTGCCAAACTTTTCCTTGAGTTGTGAAAGCACAGAGTTCACGTTGCTGGGATAGTTGATGAGACGGATGCACTTCTCGCCTTCAGCACGGTCGCGACCATAAATCGCCATAGCCATTGGCATCATGGCTGCTGTGCCGTAAGGGGTCTTGCCAAGGAACTCCGTATAGACTTGTTCAAACTCTTCGTAGTTGGAAGGCACGTTGGTGAAGGTCACCATACCTGTGGCAGCAGGAATGTAGGTCTTGATGTTCAGGGTGCCTCTCTGTGTGTAACTATGTCCGTTCGTTTCGAACTCAGACTCCTTACCAGCCACCTTGGTCAGCGCATTCATACCCTGTTCTTTGATCTGTTTCTTAGCCTCTTTCGTGGCTTCTTGCTTCACGGCTTGCTTTCCTCTGTTGATGAGTCCTTTGATTTGTGCGTTCGCCATTGAATTCACGCCTGTCAGCAGCACGGCTGCCACAAGCATACGATACAAGTTCTTTTTCATAATCATGTTGGGTTTAAGTAATAAATTGAAATTCGTGGCAAAGGTAGGCATTTTTATTGACAACACCAACAATTTCAACAAAAAAGGCAACCGAACGTGTCGATTGCCTTTTCTATATATATAATAATGTGTCGTTTTACAAATTCATGTTTTGCAAGAAAGAAATGAGCACACCTGCAGCGACAGCAGAACCAATCACACCTGACACGTTGGATGACATGCAGTAGTTGAGCACGTGGTTCTTTGGGTCGTACTTAGTGGAAATCTCGTTGCACACACGGCTGGCCATTGGCACAGCGGACAAACCTGTAGCACCAATGAGTGGGTTGATCTTCTTCTTGGAGAAGAGGTTCGTGATCTTCACCATGCAGATGCCCGATGCGATGGAGAGGCCGAATGCGAAGAAACCGCCGACCACGATGCCGATGGTTGTCAAGTTGAGGAATGCCTGTACAGTCATTGTAGCACCTACGCAGAGACCCAAGAATACGGTAGCTGTATTCATGATGGAGTTTGAGATGGTGTCGAACAGACGGCCTGTGTCAGAACCGATTTCCTTCAGGAGGTTACCAAACATGAGCATACCAATCAGACTGACTGCTGATGGAACGAGCAGGGCAACGATCGTGGTCACAGCGATTGGGAAGATAATCTTGATGACCTTCTCGTTCTTTATCTTCTGACCAGAAGGATAGAGCTTATCCTGCTCCTTCATGTTAATCTTCAGTTCCTTCTCAGAGCAGAGCATCTTCACCACGAGTGGGATGATGACGGGCACAAGCGCCATGTAGGAGTAGGCCGCAATGGCAATAGGAGCCAAGAGGTGAGGAGCCAGCTTAATGGTTGTGAAGATGGCTGTAGGACCATCAGCACCACCGATGATGCCAAGCGAAGCAGCCTCCTTGATGTTGAACTGACCTGAAGCCACAGCGATGATGAGCACTGCGAAGATACCCATCTGGGCAGCTGCACCAAAGATGGAGAGGCGCAGGTTGCGGAGCATAGGACCAAAGTCGGTCAATGCACCCACACCCATGAAAATCACTGGGGGCAGGAAGCCGGTCTTGATGAGCATGTAGTAGAGGAAGTTCATCAAGCCGAGATCGTGTGCAATCTGGGGAAGCGACATCTCCCAAATGTTTTCAGCCAGCACTTTGCCTGATGCATCGACGATACGTCCGGCTTCATCTGCCTGATACACGCCCATGTCGCCGCCTGGGAAGTTGGCAATCAACACACCAAAGGCGATAGGGATGAGCAACAGGGGCTCGAAATGCTTGACAATGCCGAGGTACAGCAGCACGAAGGCAAGCAAGTACATCACGAGGTATGTACCATTGGCGGCGATAATGTCGCTGAACGCCGTCATCTGGTATATGTTATTGAGTATTTCTTCCATAAAGACCCCCTCCCCGCTCCCCCTGTGAGGAGGAGAGTAGAATGTTTGTGGGGAGGATTCTACTTTTTTCTTATTATTCTATTTAACAGGTAACCACCCCCTCCCTCCAGGGAGGGTGAGGGGAGGGTCTTTACTATGCAAGCTTCATGATTGGGTCATCTTCTTCCACTGAATCGCCAGAGTTGACGAGGATAGCTGTGATGGTACCAGCCTTGTCGGCACGGATGGCGTTGAAGGTCTTCATGGCCTCGATGTAGCCAAGCGTGTCACCTGCCTGAACCGTGTCACCAACCTTCACAGGCGTCTCAGAGTTGTCCTTCACGAGGTAGAACTTACCCTCCAGTGGAGCCACGATGTCTTCGCCTTCACCAGCTGGAGCAGCGGCTACGGGTGCTGCACCTGCTGCTGGAGCTGCTGGAGTAGCATCGCCGTATGCGATTTCTACCTTGTAGTTCACACCGTTCACCTGTACAGTCACACTCTTAGGACCTTCTGCTGCACCTGCTGCAGGAGCGTTCTTGGCAGCCTTACGCTTAGCGAGGTCGGCCTCGAAGTCAGCCTTTGCCTTACCACTCTTGTAAGCACGATACTGCTCTGGGTGCATAGCGAGTTCGAAGAGTTCTTCATCGTCCTCACCAAGTTCCCAACCGTTCTGCTTCATTTCCTCACGGAACTCATCGAGCTTGTCAGGGAAGTAAGACTGTGGGTCTTGGGTCTCAAATTCACGACCCTGCTCCTTGGCCATCTGCACGAGTTCAGGAGCTACAGGACCAGGCAACTGACCAGCCTTGCCAAGAATCATGTCCCAAATAGTGTCGGCAATCATGCTCCAACGAGCCTTGCCTTTCTCCATCTGCATCACGTTCATCAGCGCGAGGTTCTTCACATACTGAGAGAATGGAGTCACCAAGCAAGGATAACCTACCTTAGGCCATACGTAAGCCACCTCGTCGAAGAGTTTGATGAGCAAGTCGTCAGTGGTCAGTTCTGGCTGATTGTTCTTCACCTTCCACTTGTTGAGTGACTTGAGGTTGTCCTCCAGGTCAGTCATCAGCGAACCCATCATACCACCTGGCAGACCTGGCTTCACGAGCAGAGAGTTGTTGATGTGGTTGAGGTCTGGGATATAGTAGCCGAGGAAGTC
>JBGUMY010000284.1:0-3587 GCA_045117095.1 Bacteroidaceae bacterium
TCTGGGAGGGCCTGGTGCCGTGCTGTGGTGCTGGCTGACAGGTGTGTTCGGCATCGCCACGAAATATAGTGAGGGACTGTTAGCCATCAAATATCGTGTCAGCACGAAAGATGGGAGAATGTTGGGAGGTCCGATGTATGCGTTGGAGCATGGATTGGGCTTGAAATGGTTGGGAGTGCTGTTTTGTGTGTTTGCCGCCGTAGCTTCCTTTGGCATCGGCAACACGGTGCAGGCGAATGCCATCAGCGAGAATCTATCGATGGTGATGGAAGGATGGATAGCACCCGACAACACGAAAATGATAACAGGCTTTGTGCTGGCTGCCATGGTGGGTTTTGTGGTGATTGGCGGTGTGAAGAGTATCGCACGATGGTGTACGACGCTGGTACCGATGATGGCGCTGCTGTATGTGCTGGGCTGTATCTATATATTATGTGTGAATCACAACTTCTTAGGGACTGCGTTGTCGATGATCTTCAACGAGGCGTTTTCGTTGAAGGCTGCGGGTGGTGGTACAGCAGGAACGGTGCTGATGATGGCGGCTCGATATGGTATAGCCCGTGGACTTTTCTCGAACGAGTCAGGCATGGGTTCGGCACCGATTGTGGCAGCGGCTGCGCAGACGAAGAATCCTGTGCGTCAGGCGTTGGTGTCATCGACGGGCACGTTTTGGGATACGGTGGTCATTTGTGCTATTACGGGATTGGTCATTGTGTCGAGCATCATTGCCTATCCAGAGATTAGTCAGGAGGATGGTGGCATGCTGACGAAAAAGGCGTTTGGCATGATTCCATACGTGGGAACGCCTATCCTGACTTTTGGCATCATCACATTTTCCTTTTCAACCATCTTGGGGTGGAGTTATTATGGAGAGCGGGCGATGGAGTATCTGGCTGGGAAAAAAAGTATTGTGTTTTACCGCATTCTGTATATATTGCTGGTTTTTGCCGGGTCAACCATGAGCTTGGCTTTGGTGTGGAATATGGCTGATATCATGAATGCATTGATGACAGTGCCCAACTTGATAGCCTTGCTGATGCTATCGGGGGTGATAGCGAAGGATACGCAACATTATTTGTGGGAGAAGAATTTGGATGAGGAGAGTTGAGAGTCTTCTTTAATTAATAGTTAAGAATTAAGAGTTAAGAACCTTTAGCTCAACGAAGTCATTTAAGAAAAAGTGAAGAGTAGACAGTTGAGAGTTGAGGGTTTAGAGTATAGAGAAAAGATATGATTGAAGATTTGTGCATTATCATGTTGACGGCGGGTATTACGAGCCTGCTGTTCAAGTTGTTCAAACAGCCAGTGGTGCTGGGTTATATCGTGGCAGGTATCTTGGTGGGACCGCACGTGTTGGGCGAGTCATGGATTGACAATGAGGAGAATGCTGCCACTTGGGGTGAGATAGGTGTGCTCTTCCTGCTGTTCAGTCTTGGACTGGAGTTCTCGTTCAAGAAACTGCTGAAAGTAGGTAGCACTGCCGTGATTGGTGCTGGCGTCATTGTGGTGGGCATGATGGTGGCAGGTATGCTGACCGCCTATCTCTTGGGATGGGGAGGAATGAACGCTATGTTCTTAGGCGGTATGCTGTGCATGTCCTCCACCACGATTGTGTTCAAGGCGATTGAAGAGGCAGGATTGCGCAGTCACCGCTTTGCTGGTGTGTGCTTCGGCATCCTGATTGTCGAGGACCTTTTCGCTGTGGTGCTGATGGTATTGCTCTCTTCCATTGCCGTGAAGAATGAATTTGAGGGTCGGGAACTACTTTGGCAAGTGGGCAAACTCGTCATGTACATCGCCCTATGGTTCGTCTTGGGCATCACACTCATCCCTACATTCCTGAAGAAATTCAAAAAGTACCTCAATGACGAGACCCTCACCATCTTTTCCATCGGACTATGTCTCGGTATGGTGCTGTTGGCTGTGCAAGCTGGATTCAGCAGTGCGTTGGGAGCTTTCGTCATGGGTTCGGTATTGGCTGAGACCACTGACGCTGAACGCATCGAGCATCTGACACAGCCCATGAAGAACATCTTTGGCTCTATCTTCTTCGTATCGGTCGGCATGATGATCAACCCTGTCATGCTGCTGCAATATTGGCTGCCCATCCTGATCATCACCCTTGTGGTGATTGTGGGACAGATTCTCTTTGGCAGTCTTGGCACACTACTTTCGGGTCAACCTCTCCGTGTGTCGTTGCAGACAGGTTTCTCGCTGGTGCAGATTGGTGAGTTCGCATTCATCATCGCTAACCTCGGACAGAACCTCCACGTAACTGACAACAGCCTCTACCCTATTGTGGTGGCTGTCAGTGTCATCACCACCTTCCTCACACCTTACATCATGAAACTCGCCTACCCTACCCTCGCCTACCTCGAGAGCCACATGAGCGAGAGCACCAAAAAGATGTTGGAGAGTTACACAGAGAAGCGTCAGGAAGGGCGCGAAAAGAAAAAAACTTCGTGGTCAAGTCCCACCACCCGAATCCTCAAACTCGTTTTCCTTCATATCGCAATGGCTCCTGGCATCAACCAATTCCTCCGACTCTTCAACGAGAACCTCTATGCCCGTGAACGACTGGCAGAATCCCGCAGAGGATTGGAACGCGAGGTGGAGGACACGCTCATCAGCCTCGAGATGAATATTTCGGAAGTGGAAGTGCCTATCAATTCGGCTTTTGCCGGTAAGGCGCTCAAGGATCTCAACATTCGAAACATCACCGGCGCCAATATCGTACGCATCATCCGTGGTGGTATCAATATCAATATTCCTGGTGGCAATCACCGTCTCTATCCTGGTGACCGTATCATTTTGGCGGGTTCGGACAATGACGTGGCAAGCTTCCAGAAGATGCTGGAGACCAGTCTCTCACCTGTAGCTGATGCGGATAGTATCAACACAAATATTGTGCTTGACAATTTCACCATCACGGCCGATTCGCCACTGTGTGGGAAGAGCATTCTGCGCTCGGGAATCCGTGAACAGGGAAATTGCATCGTGATGGGATTGATTCGCCCTTCGGAAGATTTTTATACGAATCCAGATCCGAATATTATTATACAGCAGGATGATATTATCATTGTGGCGGGAGAGAAGCAGAAGATGCAGGATTTTTTCAGTTGAGAAGGGGGGGAGAAAGGAAATGTGGGGGTGAGGAAAAGAGATGAGGAATGAGGAAGCGGCGGGGACAAATGCTGAGCACGAAGGGGAATAGTAAATAAAAAATGGTCGGGATTGATACCCGACCATTGAAATGTTGTGGAGATGGAGGGGATTGAACCCTCGTCCAAACAAGGAAGCCATACGCTTTCTACATGCTTATTCTTGCCTTGGGTTTTCGTGATGCAGCAAGACCAAGACCACCAACTGCACCCTTATCCTCTAAAATTTCATCGACAGGGCGAGGCACCTGTTGACTATTCCCGATTTTATAGCACCGCTGATCAGAACGCTTCAGGACGGATAGCTTTCTGGGCGATGTCTCGTTCCCTTGCCTGGCAAGGGAATTAGGCCAGATCTACTGTGCTTCGACTAGGCAGCGAGAGCGTAACGAGTTTCGCCAATTAATTCTTTGATGTCTGAGATTC
>JBGUMY010000285.1:0-4898 GCA_045117095.1 Bacteroidaceae bacterium
CACAGATGAGCGACGGCTCGCCCATCGGGGGCTCCGGTCTGCGGGGTGACATCAACGGCGACGGCTCGGTCGATGTGGCCGATGTGAACATTTTGGTCAACATTATGCTGGGCAAAGACAGCCCCGACAACTACACCGGCAACGCCAATGTTGACGGCTTGGACGGCATCGATGTGGGTGACGTGAACGTCATCGTCAATATCATGCTCGGAAAAAATTAAGGTAATGCTCAATGGCGGAAACGCTTGATGGGTGAAACTCCACCCCTGACCCCTGAAACTGTATCATAATCCTAAAATCCGCAATTAATAGTAATGCAGTCTAATTTTGCTGTCAAATACCCAATTTGATGATTCTCATGTCGTTATAAACGTGTTTATGCATGGTTTTTGCCTACCTTCCCCTTACCCCAATAAGCATTGCAGGGGCTTTATGCTGTCGTAACCCTCAAAGTCGGATTCTCAGCCGTCAGCGAGAGTAAACGGGTTCTGGTATGAGCTGTTGTCCGTGTAGATGTTCAGTACGTAGTGTCTTGCTGTCCTTATCCATTTGGCGGGGACGCTGATGAACTTGAAGACGAAGGCCTTGATCCTGCTGCTCTTCTTCAGTCCGAAGGCTTTTGTGTCAAGCCGTTCCATGAGGAACTTGTAGAAGTTGCGGATGACAGCCGTGAGCAGGAGGAACACGGTGTTCTCTGCCATGAATGACTTGGGCAGCCTTGCCCATCCGAAGCCGTTGTTCATGTCGTCGAAGATCCGTTCCTTTCCGCCCCTGAGGTTGTAGAACTCCACTATCTCACGCGGCGTCGATGTGTAGTCGTTGGTCAGTATGCAGCGGTAGGTATACTCACCCTCCCACAGGTCCTGCTCCCCATCCATGCGGCGCTCACGCTGTATGACAAGTCGGTACGCCTTGCCCTCCCATTTCTCTGTGATGATGGAGTTCAGCTCATATTCGATGCCGTTGATTACCTCGCGTTTCCATCCCCTGAGTGCCAGCAGGTTGTCATAGAGAGAGGAGCAGCGGTTGGCACGGATGTAGAAATGCTCACAGTGTTTTTCTATGGTCTCCACAATCTCGCGCGAGCAGGAGCCGCAGTCCATCCAGGCACGCCTGACGTGAATGTCGTCAGACTCGAGATTTGAGAAGATGCGCTCCAGCGTGTCCTGCTGGTGGAAACGCACGTTGGCGTTGCCGTCGCGGTTCTCAATGCCAACTATGAGGTCGCCGATGACGGCAACGCCCGGACTATAGCCGGTGAACTTCTTGTAGGTCATCTTGGCATCGTACTTCTCCGTCTCGATGAACTGGTGGTCGAAGTCAAGGTCGTAGGAGTTGCCCGCCACAAGCTGGCCTGTGCTCACGAGTATCTTCACAAGAAGCCTGTTCAATCTCACTGCTGTATTGAAGTCGTAACTGCGTCCCGTCTCGGAGGTGTAGGTCGTGTTGGTGGTGCTCAGTTCCTTGATGCCGCGAAGAATGGTGTCCGAGGAGCAGGTGCGGAGGGTGGGATGGAGCGAGAGATGGGGCATCAAGTGGCTTGTCACGTCTTCGACGCAGTCACCGCCACAGAAGTATACGCTCATCAGCGAGCGTGTTATTTCGCTGTATTGGTATCCGAAAGTGGTGCACCGAAGCCCCAGCTCACCGTCAACAACAGGACCGATGTAATGGTCAAATTTCTCCATCACGTGAAAAATTCCTCCAAAAGGAGTGATTTTCTGAGATTTAATGCTTATATTTGCCATGCCATTGATGATTTTGCTTGTCTTGAATTGCAGCACTAAGGTAAGTGAAAAATCTGACATGGCAAAATCCTTAGCAACTTTTTGTTGCTCAGGAACTTAAAAAATGTTTAACTAAAGTGCTGCGGAATTTAGGAAAATTAAAAATTTGTCTCTATTTACAATCTATTTGTCTATTTTTGTATAACAAAACTTTTAATCTATGAGAATAACGATAGTTGGGGCAGGGTCGGTTGGTACTCATTTGGCCAAATACTTGTCTGGTGAGCATATGGATATTTTCATCATTGACAAGGATGCCGGCAAACTCGCTTTGCTTGATGCTGAATATAACTTGATGGCAGTTGTGGGTGACGGGACGGTTTTCTCCACCCTCAGGCAGGCTGAAGTGGAAAAATGTGAGCTGTTCATCGCTGTCACTGATGTGGCAGAGCGGAATGTCGTCTCATGCGGAATGGCCAAATCAATGGGTGCCAGGATGACAGTCGCCAGAGTAGACCGATACGACTATATGGAAGAACACAACCAGAAAGTGATGCACTCGATGGGGGTGGACAAAATCATCTTCCCTGAGTATCTCATATCAAGAAGCATCATAGAGTCGTTGAGGCATTCATGGGTCAGAAACTGGTATGAGTTCAATAACGGTGAAATGATATTGGCTGGTGTCAGGCTCTCCGCCGATTCCACCCTTTCTGGCAAATATCTTCGCGACTTGGCGTCTTTCGACCGTTTCTTTCACGTCGTTGCCATTCGCAGGAATTTCGTCACATTGATACCAAATGGCAACTGTCAGTTGTTGCCCAACGATATCTTGTATATCGCGGCTTCCTCGTCCATGCAGGAAGAGGTGGCTAAAATCACGGGGAAAAAACCATTCGGAATCAAACAGGTGCTGATAACAGGTGGTGACAAAATAACTGAAATGACACTTAACCATGCTCCCAAGACTTTTATGTTCACCGTAGTGGAAAATGATTTGGAACGAGCACAGGCGTTGACTAAGAAGTGTCCGAATTGCGATGTCATTCACGGTGAACCAAGTGAGTATGAAGTGCTTGACGAGGCCGGTATCAAGAGGGCGGACGCTTTTGTTGCCTTGGCTAATACGTCGGAAGGCAATATCCTCTCATGCCTTATGGCGCGCGACATGGGGGTGAAGAGAACTGTTGCGGAAGTGGAACGGCAGCAATTCCTGAACATGGCCGAGTCGTTCAATATCGGCGCTGTCCTCAACAAGCAGATGCTGATGGCCAATGCCATCTTCCAAATATTGATTGACGCGGGGTCTTTATCTTCCAAATGCTTGGTGCTGCCTGGTGCCGAGGTGGTAAGGCTTGAAATCAAAAAGGGCACAAGGATTACCACGGCCTTGGTAAAGGATTTGAAAATACCCGAGGAAATCACGTTCGCTGGTCTTATACGTAATGGCAGAAGTGAGTTGGTGACCGGGCAGACTATGTTTGAACCTGGCGACCATGTGTTGGTGGTTTGTCTGAAAGGAGCCCTTCAGAAGGCCAGGAAACTTTTTGGTTTTTGACTATGGCATATTTCAACATAAACCCGGCAAGCCATGCCATCAACTATGGGATGATTTGGCGTATTTTGGGACAATTGATGATTGTAGAGGCAGGATTTATGACTCTGCCTTTGTCTGTTTGCTTGTACTATCAAGAAAAGGATTCCATGGTCTTTTTGGTTGTCTTGTTGCTGACATTCTCCATAGGAATAGGCCTGAACATGTACAACCGGCCTCAACAGCGCGTATTGAGAAGACGTGACGGTCTTTTGCTTGCATCAGTGGCCTGGGTTGTGTTCTCTCTTTTCGGCATGCTTCCCTATCTCTTCTGTGCCACTCCTCTCAATGTGAGTGAGGGTTTCTTCGAAGCCATGTCAGGATTTACCACAACAGGTGCCACGGTGATACGCGAGGTGGAAAGATGTGGCAGAGGCATCTTGCTATGGAGGGCTGTCACACAATGGATTGGGGGACTTGGAATCATTTTGTTCACACTGACTTTTATCCCATCACTGAACAACAATGGCAGTCTGATGCTGTTTCATGCCGAGGCGACTGGCATCACACACGACAAGCTTGGCGCACGCATTTCACGTACGGCAAAAAAATTGTGGACATTGTACACCTTGCTGACAATTGTTTTGATATTGATGCTGTGGTTGGGGCACATGGGACTCTTCGATAGTATATGCCATGGCTTGACCGCCATTTCCACTGGTGGTTTCTCAACGAAGAATGATGGCATTGCAGCATACAATTCGCCATATGTCAAGTTGGTGCTCACATTCTTCATGTTTGTTGGAGGAGTGAGTTTTGGTTTGATTATATCATCTTTGAGAGATTCGTGGCGTGTGTTTTGGAAAAATGATGTCTTCCGTGCCTATGTTTACATCATTGCTGTCTTCTTTGTGCTGATGGTCTCGGCCATCGTCGGACTGGGTCATTATAGTGGTTGGCAGAGTGTCACAATCGACCCTTTGTTTCATATCGTCTCGGCCATGACCTCAACAGGATTCAGTGCAGGCGATTGGGAAGGATGGGGCATTCTTGTACTTACTCTTACCTTTTTCATGATGTATGTGGGAGCATGCGCCGGTTCCACCACAGGAGGGGCAAAAATAGACCGGTTGCTCTATCTGGTCAAGAACTTCGTACTTGTCGTTCGCCAATATGTGAGGCCCCGTCTGCTCCGTTCGGTGAATGTGAACGGTCAGTCATTGGATTCAGATAGAGGAAATGAGATTGTGGCGTTTATCTTCATCTACACCATGCTGATCGTAGTGGGGGGCGTAGTGCTTGTCGCCCAGGGTTTTCCCATTGTGGATGCATTCTTCTCTTCATTCTCTTGTGTGTCAAACAACGGCTTGGGTGCAGGTGTCACGGGCATCACCGGGTCTTTTGATTTCCTGCCTTCCTTTGGGAAATGGGTCATGTCAATGCTGATGTTGGCAGGGCGTCTTGAAATCATCACTTTGATTGCCTTGCTGGTACCTGATTTCTGGCGGAAATGATCAATTGGGTTCTGGCATGAACTATGTTATGGCGAGAAAAAGACATTATGTTTGCAATCGGAAAACGCTCATTGGGGGCTTCGCGCCCCCAGCCGCTAGGCTAACCCCGCGGTGTTTTTCATA
>JBGUMY010000286.1:0-2798 GCA_045117095.1 Bacteroidaceae bacterium
ACTGAAGGCCATGGATGTTTATACGATAGAGCATGAGCCCATCACCTCCATCAATTTGATGGAACGGGCTTCTCGTGCTGTGGCAGATAAAATATGTAGCCGTTGGGCTGTGAACACTCCTGTGAAGATTTTTGCAGGACCTGGCAATAATGGTGGCGATGCCTTGGCAATAGCCCGCATGTTGGGTGAGGCGAACTACAAGGTCTATGTCTATCTCTTCAATACGTCGGATGGTCTTTCACCCGATTGTCAAGTCAACAAGCAGCGTCTGATCGATTTTCAGGACGTGAAGCAGAACACATTGGGTGTTGGAAATGTTGAGTTCATGGAAATCACGTCACAGTTCAAACCTCCCACATTAGAAGTGGGGGATTTGGTGATTGACGGTTTGTTTGGTACGGGTCTTTCGCGTCCCCTGAATGGTGGTTATGCATCGGTGGTGAAGTATATCAATGGTTCTCCCGCTACAGTTGTTTCCATCGATGTTCCTTCAGGCATGATGTGTGAAGACAATACCTACAACGTGATGAACCACATCGTGAAAGCGGATGTGACCTATACATTTCAGTATCCCAAACTGGCGTTCTTCTTCCCTGAACATGAACAGTATGTGGGTGAGTGGGAAGTTCTTGACATCGGGATTATCGATCCCTGCAATGAGGATTTCCAGACCCCTTATCACTTGACAGACAGGGCTGATATTAAGGCCATGTTGAAGAACCGTTCCCGTTTTGACCATAAGGGAACGGTGGGGCATGCCTTGCTGATAGCCGGTAAGAAAGGGATGGCAGGAGCTGCTATTCTGAGTGCGAAGGCTTGTATGCGAGGTGGCGTAGGAAAGTTGACGGTACATACCCCTGAATACAATGCCAGAATCATGCAGGAGTCCGTGCCTGAGGCCATTGTGGACATTGATGTCGATCAGAATTGTTTCAGTCAGTCGTTCGATGCCAGTGACTTCGATGCCATGGCGATAGGGCCTGGCATTGGCACTTCTTCCTACACGGTGCAAGCATTCATCGAGCAGGTCAGTATGACGAAGTGTCCGATGGTGATTGATGCTGATGCGCTGAACATTTTGGGGTCGCATCGTGGTTGGATTGCCCAGTTGCCTCGTCGGTGCATTCTTACTCCCCATAAGAAAGAACTGTTCGGTCTGATCAGTACGACCCGTAATTCCTACGAAGAGTTGGAACGTACCCGTGAATTGGCGACTCGTCAGCAAATATTCATCATCATCAAGGGTGCTTATTCTGCTGTTGTCACGCCAGAAGGGAATGTGTATTTCAATACAACGGGCAATCCGGGGATGGCGACTGCGGGTGCTGGTGATGTGCTGACTGGCATTATTTTGGCATTATTGGCTCAATCGTATGCCCCAGAGGCGGCAGCACGTTTGGGCGTTTATCTGCATGGTCTTGCTGGTGACCTTGCTGTGGAAGATTTGTGTTATGAAGGTCTCATTTCGAGTGACCTTGTTGATTATTTGCCGAAGGCGTTCAAGACCTTGCGGGCAAAAAAATAGATGAAAATGAAAAAGACTATTATTATCACCTTGGCTTCGTGGATGTCGCTTGGCGCATTGGCTCAGACGCAAGTGTCGGAGTTTAATCCAGGTGTTGTAGCCAATGGTGTCAATTATGCATTACCTAAGACGGTGCTGAAAGTGGATGTGTCAGCTATTCAAGCGGTTTACACGCCTGGTGAATTTGCCAAATATGCAGATCGTTATCTCCACATCAGTGGAGTATCACCAGAGTCCACTACGACGTGGAATGTGCAAACCTTGGAAGTTCGTCAGGAGGGTATGCCTGACACATCCAAGTTTTTTACTGTCAAGTTGAAGGACAAGACTGTGGCGCCGATGGTGCAACTGACCAAGAGCGGAATTCTGCTGGCAGTCAATACCGAAGTGAAGTCGGAGGAGCGGACTCTGCCCCCATCCCGTACAACGAGTCACAAGTTGGATGCGCGGCAATACCTCACGGAGGAGATTCTTACAGCTACTTCCACGGCTAAGATGGCGGAGTTGACGGCACAAGAGATTCTGGATATTCGTGAGAGCAAAAATTCCATCAAGCGTGGCCAGGTGGAGTCGATGCCCAAAGATGGTGCTTCGCTCAAGATTGTGTTGGAAGAGCTGAATCGTCAAGAAGAAGCCCTTACGCAACTCTTCGTTGGTTATACGGACACGACCTTCATCACCAAGTCTTTCGATGCTCTACCCATGGGAGATATCAATAATCAGGTGCTTTTCCGATTCTCCCGCAAGTTGGGATTTGTGGATGCCGATGACTTGGCTGGTGATCCTTACTACCTCTCTGTGAAAGACCAGCACACCGTCATGCTTCCAGCCGAGCAAGAGAAGGCAAAGCGGAAGATAGATGGTTTGGTGTACAATATGCCCAGCATGGCCAATGTGACCATCAGCACGATGCAGGGTGTCCTGTTTGAGCAGAAATTGCCCTTTGCCCAGTTGGGCACTATCGACGTGTTGAGTCCAACACTTTTCAATAAGGGGGCAACCATCAAGTTGACGCTTCAACCTGCTACGGGTGGCATCCAGCATTTGGAACAATAATTCAACATTATACTTATTTACAAACCTTTAAGACACTTAAAAACATGAAAAAGTATTTAGCAGAAATGGTGGGAACAATGGTTCTCGTTCTCATGGGTTGCGGTGTGGCTGTGAGCCTCAATTGCTCATCAAATTGTGGTGATGTGTCTAATGCCGCTACAGTAATTGGTACTTCCTTAGCCTTTGGCCTTTCGGTTGTGGCGATGGCTTACGCTAT
>JBGUMY010000287.1:0-2361 GCA_045117095.1 Bacteroidaceae bacterium
AGAAGCACAACAACTCAACTTACGCAGCTATCCACGCTTTATTTTAAGCGAGGATAGGGCAATATGGCTAATCGCTGAATAGTTACGAAGATAGGCTTCACCTCAAAAAAATCTAAATTATTTTGTATTTCGCTCGGTTTGCACTACGTTGAGCTACGCTCGAAGGTAGAATGCGCCTCAACAATATAAAATAAAAGGCTTTTATTTTGTAATGTATTCGGCTTTTACTACCTTTGCACATCATTTACGCATAAAAAGATGATTTTCAACTATGATGTGGTTGTGGTGGGAGCAGGTCACGCTGGATGTGAGGCTGCTGCTGCCGCTGCTAATTTAGGAGCCAAAACGTGTCTCATCACGATGGACATGAACAAGATTGCACAGATGTCGTGCAATCCTGCCATTGGCGGTATCGCTAAAGGACAGATTGTGAGGGAGATTGATGCATTGGGAGGTTATACGGGTATCGTGACTGACCGTTGTAGCCTGCAATTCAGGATGTTGAACCTCTCGAAGGGACCTGCTGTGTGGAGCCCTCGTTCGCAATGTGACCGTGCGAAGTTCATCTGGACATGGAGAGAGGTGTTGGAGAACATCCCTAATCTTCAGATTTGGCAAGACCAGGCAAGAGAATTAATCATTGAAAATCAAGAAGTTAAAGGAATAAGTACCTATTATGGAGCTGAGTTTCGTGCGAAATGTGTCATCATCACGGCTGGAACTTTCCTAAATGGTTTGATGCACATCGGACGGGTGAAGATTCCAGGTGGTAGATGCGCTGAGGCGGCTGCTTTAGAACTGACGGAGAGCATCACGAAACACGGCATCCGTGCTGAACGTATGAAGACAGGAACCCCCGTGCGCATCGACAAGCGGAGCGTGGATTTCTCTCTGATGGAAAAACAGGACGGTGACCATGATTTCCACAAGTTTTCCTATCTGCCTACGGAACGGATGGCTGTGAGCGAACGCAACAACCTGCCCTGCTGGATTTGTTACACAAACACAGAGGTGCTTGAGGTGCTGCGTTCAGGACTCCCTGATTCGCCTCTATATAATGGACAAATCCAAAGCATCGGACCACGTTATTGTCCCAGCATTGAGACCAAACTCCACACCTTCCCAGACAAGGACGAGCACATGCTGTTCCTCGAACCCGAGGGGGAAACGACGAACGAGATGTACCTAAACGGCTTCTCTTCTTCGTTGCCCATGGACATCCAACTGAATGCCCTGCGCAAGATTCCTGCCTTCAAAAATTTGGAGATTTACCGTCCTGGTTATGCCATCGAATATGACTTCTTCGCCCCCACCCAACTGACCCATTCCCTCGAATCAAAAGTGGTGAAGAACCTCTTCTTTGCTGGTCAGGTGAATGGCACAACAGGCTATGAGGAAGCCGCTGGACAAGGGGTGATGGCAGGCATTAACGCTGCCATCAATTGCAGCATGATGGAGCATCATGAGGGGACAATCCTCAACAACGGCGAACCTTTCACCCTCGGCAGAAATGAAGCCTATATCGGTGTGCTGATTGATGACCTCGTGACGAAAGGCGTGGATGAGCCTTACCGCATGTTCACCTCAAGGGCTGAATATCGCATCCTGCTACGTCAGGACGATGCGGATATGCGTCTGACAGAACGCAGTTATCAGTTGGGCTTGGCCTCAGAAGAACGCCATCAACTGATGTTGTCGAAGAAGGAGAAAATTGATGCCATTACGACCTTCGTGGCAAACTTCTCATTGAAGCCTTCGCTCATCAATCCCTCACTGGAAGCACTCGGCACTACCCCACTCCGTCAAGGTTGCAAGTTAGAGGAACTCTTGGGACGACCCCAAATCAACATCAACAATATTGCCCCACACATTGACACGTTCCGCAGGGAACTCGACCGCATCCTCGCTGATGACCCACGACGGGAGGAAATCATCGAGGCAGCGGAGATTCAAATCAAATACAAGGGCTACATTTATCGAGAGCAACAGATGGCAGAGAAGATGATTCGTTTGGAGAACATCAAAATCTTGGGCAAGTTTGACTACCCCAACATGACCCAAATCTCCATCGAAGCACGTCAGAAACTGCAAGCTATCCAACCCGTCACTTTAGCACAAGCCTCACGCATCCCTGGCGTTTCACCCTCCGACATCAATATCATGTTGGTGCTGATGGGGAGATAGAGGAAAGGGAAAAGGGAAAAGGGAAGGATTGAGAGTTAAAGCGGCACTTTTGTTTCACGTGGAACAATTCTTTTTTATATAGTGCAAAAACAACAAGTTAGAAAAATCAAGCAAATAATAAATACAACAAATCTCATGGAAATCAACAATCAATACCTGTTAGATCATCTGCGCAGT
>JBGUMY010000288.1:0-6272 GCA_045117095.1 Bacteroidaceae bacterium
GAGGCCTACTTCAATCCAAAGCAGAATTCTGCCACCTCTGATATGGTGGAGTTGAATTATGATCCCTCCTACCCTGTTCAATACTACAACTTCAACAAGAATACGGACTGGATAGATGCAGTCAATCAGTTTGGTCAGACTCACAACTACTACATCACACTGAATGGTGGTGGTGAGAAAGCACGCTTCCGTATTTCTGGCGGTTATGACCATCAGACAGGTACCATTATTAAACAGAAACTTGACCGTTTCTCCACACGTCTGGTACTGGACTATGATGTATCTGACCGCATCCGTTTCTCAACGAACTTCGCACTCACCTACACGGACAACCATCGTAACTGGGATGGCAACTCTACAACTTCCATTCTCGGTAAGGCCTACAACGCTATGCCTAACATGTCCATCTATGAATACGACCAGACAGGCCAGTTGACAGGTGACTTCTACAAGATGCTGCCCACCAACCCAACCAGATATGAAGGTGGCAATAACTACTACTCGTCTTACTACCTGTCGGATATGAAAAATATTGGTAATCCTGTGGCTATTGCCAAGCAAGCGTTCAACAACCAATCAACTTATCGTATCAACCCACAGTTTAACTTACTCTACAAACTGCTGGCAAAGGACGAAGAGGGACATCAGTTGAATCTGAATGCCGAGGTTTATATGGATATCTACAATGAGTCCGTCAACACTTACTACCCCTCGACATTGACTACTAACGACTGGTCTACAGGTGTCAACTTAACAAGCAACAGCGAATACAAGTCATTGGCTTTTACCAACCGCGAAAAACTCATCTTCATTCCAAGGACCAATGCAGACATTTGGACGATGAGCGCAATGGCTCAGTTCGAATTCACAACGGGTAATGGTACCAGCCAATATGTGGCACGCAATGGTATCCCAACAGGCATCAACTCCTCTGCTGCCAACGGTTACCTGACATCCTCCACATCAGGCACCAGCGAGTGGCGCAAAGCTGCTTTCTTAGCCAGTGCACATATCGCTTTCTTCGATGGACGCTATTCGTTCGATGCGACACTGCGCCGTGATGGTTCCACCAAGTTTGGAGCAGGCCGCAAATGGGGAACATTCCCTGGTATCTCTGCTCGTTGGAACATCAGTCAGGAACCTTTCTTTGAGAAGTTGCATGTGGGCAATATCATCTCCATGCTTTCTTTCCGCCCATCTTGGGGTAAGGTGGGTCGTGAACCAGGGGCTGAATATCTGATGTATAACAAATACAGCAGTTATGGTGTGTATGGTTCAGGTACCCACACACAGGCTGCCATCGCACCAGACAATCTGCGTCTGACAGACATCAAGTGGGAGACCACATCCTCCTGGAACTTAGGTGCCAACTTGAATTTGTTCAAGGACTTGCTCCAGTTTGATTTCAACTACTACAACAAGCAGACAGACGATCTCCTCATGGATGGTGTAGGTATCCCTGGCTCCACGGGTTTCAACTCACTCCAATGGAAAAATGTTGGTGGTATGCGTAACCGTGGTTGGGAACTTTACTTGAACACTGGTAAGTTCCTCAAGAAGGGCAAGTTCTCCATGTCCGTTAGCTTCAACATTGCACAAAACATCAATACCATCACGGATATGGATGCAAGTGTGTTGGCCAGCAAGAATGGAGACTATTCCTATAATAACCGTGAATATCTGAAGCGTCTACAAGTAGGTAACGCTGTCGGTTCCATCTATGGTTTCCGCAATTTAGGTGTATATCGTTATGACTACGACCACAATGGCTACACAGAAATATCTCGTGAAACCTACGGCAACAATACTGCTGCAGCAGCAGCTGAACGAGGTGAAAATGCCACGCTGCCTGTAGCACGTGACGAGAGCGGTGCCATCCTTTACGACTCAAAGGGTAATCCTCTCCACATGTATTTCAACTATGGTGGAAAGAACTACGAATTCAAGGGTGGTGATGTGATTTACGAAGATATCAACCACGACGGCCAAATCAATGAGTTGGATATCGTCTATCTCGGCAACTCCAACGCTAAGGTGAATGGTGGTTTCGGTCTGAACTTCAACTATGGTCAATGGACTCTCAAATTATCATTCAACTATCGTTTGGGCAACAAGATTGCCAACCTCGCACGTTTGGACAACGAGTCAATGCGTTCCAACATCAATCAGTCTCAAGCAGTAGCATGGCGTTGGCGCAAGAACGGCGATGTCACAGAGATTCCTCGTGCCATGAATGCCAATATCGGTGCATCTTACAACGTGCTGGCAAGCGACCGCTACGTAGAGAAGGGTGACTACCTGCGTCTGCAATACATGCAGCTGGGTTACTCCCTGCCCAATAAGGTATGCAAGGATCTTGGTTTCCAATCGCTGCGCATCAGTGCCTCTGCCAACAACCTCTTCTGCCTCACCAAATATACAGGTGTGGATCCTGAAGTGTCTTATGGTGCATGGGGTGTGTGCTACGACAACTCTAAGACGCCACGCGCCAAGTCATTCACAATCAGTGTAAACCTTGGATTCTAACAGATGCTGTCATTGACAAATAGAGCACTGATAGAGCCTATAGATACAGATAAAAAAATGAAAAAGATTATCAAGCATATAACACTCTACGGACTGATGGCTGTTGGAGCCGGATTTGCCCTCTCATCTTGTGAGGACTACCTGACCATCACCCCATCATCATCCATTGTGGAGGAAGATTTCTGGCAGGACAGGAATGACCTAAAGAATGCCGTCATGGGTTGCTACAAGCGCATGGCAGACAACGACATGCTTCGTAAATATGTGTATTGGGGAGAAGAGCGTTCTGATAACGTTGAACGTTCCAGTTCCATCACCTCTTCAGGTCCTGTGGCAAACATTATGAATGCCAACCTTTTGCCAACGTATGAACAATTCAGTTGGACACCTATGTACAATGCCATTAACGATTGTAATAAAGTATTAGCACATGGACCTGAGGTTATCCAGACCGATGAGAGTTTCTCTATCAATGACTGGAAGCCCATCCGTGCAGAGGTGACCACTTTACGCGCTTTGTGCCACTTTTATCTGGTACGTACTTTTGGTGAAGTGCCTTACGTGACACAGGACTACAACAATGACTCTCAAGAATTACGTTTGCCCCAATCCACTCAACTGGCAGTATTGGACAGCATCATTACAGACCTAGAGTCCATCAAGAACGATGCCATGATTGATTACGGCAATACGGTTGAGAATAAAGGACGTATCACCAAGAAGGCCGTCTATGCATTGCTGGCAGATGTATATTTGTGGCGTGCTTCCTACAAAGCAGGTAATAACCAACCTTTCAAAAAGGTAACATTATCCAGCAACTACCAAGGCAACAAAACAGAGGCTCAACTCGTATCACGCCATGAGGAATATAGAACCACTGCAGCAGATGACTACCAGAAATGCATAGAATACTGCGACCTTATCATTGAACAAGCCAAAACAGAACGATTGGAATATATCGAAAAGAACGGGCTGAATGTAGGTGGTGCAGAGATTGAGCTGGAACTGGAAGATCTGTTGGCCACCAACGAGTTGACCAGCAAGAAAAGTTACATCCAAACCAGTACCAGTGCTCACGCTTACAACAGCATTTTCGGTACAGGCAATTCCAATGAATCTATCTTCGAATTGCAGGTGGATGGAGTCACCTATAGCAACGCTATGATTTCTGACATATTCTTCAACACCAAGGATGGTAAGTCTGGTGCTTTTACAGGGCCTGACGTTTTGTTTGGTAGCATTGACCAGACGCCTAACAACACATCAATAGGCTATGTGTTCACCAAAACAGATTACCGCCGTTGGGAAACCATCATCTTTGATGATCCTGGACAGAACGCTTTTAACATCGGTAAGTATGTTAACCGCTCCATTAGTCAGAAGAGTAGCAATTCGCTCTATATGACGGATAACTCAGCGCAAAGTCTGACCACACGACTTATCGAGCAGACAAAACGTGCAAGCAGTAACCTCGATGCCAATTGGATCGTGTACCGTCTCTCTGAGATCTATCTGATGAAAGCTGAAGCACTCGCCCAACTTTACGATGACGAGGAGCATCTGACAGAAGCGTTCAAGTATGTGAGAGAGGTGTTCAAACGTTCCAACCCATACGCTTACCAACCCAGCAACTCTACAGCCAATAATGACACACTGAAGTTTGCCAACTTCTCCACCAAGGAGAACATGGAATTCTTGGTGCTGAAAGAGCGTCAACGCGAGTTCATTGGCGAAGGGAAGCGCTGGTACGACCTTGTGCGCTATGCCCTGCGTCGAGGCAGCACAGCCGAGATGCTGGAGATTTTAGGCCACAAATACACGAACAGCAAGTCTATCAAAGCCAAATTGGCCGACATGCAATCGCTCTACTCTCCTGTGTATAATCAGGAACTCAAGAATAACAACTGGTTATATCAGAACGGAGTGTGGTCTGTGAATGAAACTTCTTCAAGAACTGATGACCTTTAACAGAAAGAACTATGGACATGATTAAGAACATCAAAACATATTGTGGTGCAGTACTGCTCATCGGTGCTGTAGCTGCAGTGACGCTGAATTCCTGTTCTGAGAACATCGATGAGAGTTCACTCTACACCTTTACGGGTGAGATGATGACCGACCACTTCGAAAATAATCCAGAGACATTCAGCAGTTACCTCACCATCCTTGGCAAGGTGCACCAGAGCAAGCGTTCGTCTTCAACCATGAAAGAATTGCTTGATGCACGTGGTAATTACACTTGCTTTGCGCCCACCAATGAGGCCATCTACCTCTATCTCGACTCGCTCGTGAAGATTGGAGAGGCTTCATCGACCGACGTGAATGAAATTCCTGATTCAGTGGCAGAAGACATCGTCTTCAACTCCATTATTGAGAATGGAGATGAGGAAGCATTTGCCACCACTTCATTCTACGATGCCGTTCCTTTGTCGCTAACTAACATGAACGGACGTTATGTTACGCCTTATTATGGGACAGATGAGAATAACAATACCATCATTTACATGAACATCTATTCCAAGATCACCGATGGTGACATTGAGGTGGAGAATGGATACATCCACACAATTGACCGTGTGCTGGCTCCTTCGAATGCGTCAATCGCTGAGATGATTATGGTGACGGAGAATACACAACTCTTTGGCGAATGCCTTTCCCTCACAGGTTGGGATGCTAAACTGACCAAGTACAAGGATGAGGAATGGGCAGAGAAGTATGATGATATTCGTGGTACTTCCACATCAGGTATTCATGGCAAATTCACTGGTGAGTACCCCAATGAACGTAAGTTGGGTTTCACGCTGTTCGTGGAGACAGACTCAATCTTTGAGGCGAATGGCATCACAGACATCGCTTCCTTGAAAGAGTATGTGCGTACATACAACAACTTCGAAGATGACACGAGTCGTGGCATCCCCACCAGTTGGGACGATGATTATGAGAACGATTACAACTGGCTGAACCAGTTTGTGGCTTACCACATCCTGCCTGAAATCCTCACCTATTCGAACATGGTGACATGGGCGAACGAATATGGTTGTGACGGTGCCACGATGCAGAACCGCACAGCCACCCAGTTCTACGTGAACGTATGGGAATATTGGGAGACCGTGGGTGTGCAGCGTCGTTCCATCAAGATTACAGGTTGTCGTGTGAACGGTATCATCCAACGCCGCCTCAACCGCAAGTCTGTGTACAACCAAAGCAACTGCCGTGAGGTTCCATCAGCCATCACGATACCTGGTCTGTTGATCAGCCCCAGCAATGAGGGATATGACAACGATGCTCTGAACGGTATCTACTTCCCCATCGACGGCATCCTGCTTTGGACGCCAGATGTACCTCAGAAGGTGTTGAACGAGCGTCTTCGCTACGACATCACAGCCCTCTTGCCAGAACTGCTGACCAATAATCTCAGACAGAACCGCAAATGCAACTGGCTATTCAACAAAGACTACTTTGACAACGTCTATGAGATTGTGGAAGGCACAGACTTCTGGTATCTGCCCAACACAGGATGGAGCAACAGTACCACTGGATGGTTGGACTACCAGAACGACGAGTTCAACATCAACGGTCAGTTCGACTTTACCATGAAGTTGCCACCTGTTCCTTACACAGGTACTTACGAACTTCGTTATGGTGTGTGGGCAAACAACAACCGAGGCATGGCTCAGATTTACATGGGTAAGAATCCAAAGAACCTGCCTGCTATCGGCATTCCAATCGACCTGCGTTCTGCATCT